>CAIPGD010000030.1 GCA_903864485.1 uncultured bacterium
GCTCGGTCGGCATCCATGAACGCGATCCGATCACCCCCTCGAGCGATCGCGGCGATCAACAGATCACCCATGTTGGGACCCTGCAATTGCATGGCTGATTGCATGGCTGATTGCATGGCTGATTGCATGGCTGATTGCATGACCTTAGACCCGTTCGATGATGATGGCGGGTGCCATCCCGCCTGCAGCACACATCGTGATCAGACCGCGCCTGAGATCGCGCCGCTCAAGCTCATCGAGCATGGTCCCGATCAGGATCGACCCAGTGGCCCCAATCGGATGGCCCAGTGCGATCGCCCCGCCGTTCACATTGACTCGGTCGCGATCGAGCTTGAGGTCGCGAATAAACTTTTCGGCAACCACGGCGAAGGCCTCGTTAATCTCGAACAAGTCGATGTCATCCACGGTCAGACCCGCTTTCGCGAGAACCTTACGCGCGGCCGGCACGGGGGCATTCAACATCAGCGTTGGTGAGTCCCCCATATTCGCCATTGCAACGACGCGCGCTCTCGGCTTGAGCCCACGTTTTTTGGCATAACCGGGCGACGCCAGCAACAACGCACCCGCACCATCGACAACACCCGAAGAGTTGCCGGCATGATGAACGTGTTGAATCTCGAGCCCTGGATACTTTCCAAGGATCAGACTTCTAAACGTCGTCCCCTGCGGGTCGAGCTCAAAATCGGCCAGGCGCGCGAATGCGGGCTTGAGATCAGCGAGTCCCTGCGCCGTGGTGTTTGGGCGCGGAAATTCTTCGCGATCGAGTGCGAGGGAACCGTCCGTTCGATGGACTGAAATAAGACTGCGACTGAAGTGCCCTGCCTCAATGGCGGCGCAGGCGCGTTGTTGACTTTGCAGGGCAAATGCATCGAGGTCAGTTCGCGAAATGCCTTCAAGGGTCGCAATGGCATCGGCACAAACCCCCTGATGCGATTGCGGGTGACTCGCACGCAGCCGCAAGTTGCCTGCGTCCATCAGCAACGGAGCACTCGCGTTCAAGCTGGAGGTCATCGACATCATCTCGCAACCCCCTGCGATCACGAGGTCCTCCATGCCCGACATGACCGACGCCGCCGCGAGATTCACGGTGGTGATGCCTGAACCGCAGAAGCGGTCCAGGGTCACGCCCGACGAGCGCACGTCGTAACCGGCGTCGAGCGCCGACATGCGACCGAGGTCCATCGACTGGCTGCCTTGCTGCGCACTAGTCCCCCAGATCACATCGTCGATTTCTGCCGTGTCGAGTTGATTACGCTGCGCCAGCGCCTTGAGCACTGCGGCCCCAAGATGTTGGGGATGCATGTCGGCAAGTGCGCCCTTCCCCAGCTTGCCGATCCCGCGTGGCGTGCGGCAAGCATCGATGATCAGTGCCTCGGTCATACCCTGTCTCCATCCATTCGAATGATTTGTTTTGCAGGATAATTCTGACATGCGGCACCGAAAAGGCTGCGGTTTCAGGCCGCGGTTTCAGACCCGGTTGTTCAGACCCGGTTGTTCAGGCCTTCTGATCCAGCCCCAGCAACCGGACCGCATTGCCCTTCAGGATCCCGGGCATGACTTCGGGCTTGAAGCCAGCGACTTCAAAGTCCTTCATCCAGCGTTCGGGCGTGATCAGGGGGTAGTCGCTGCCAAACAAGACGCGGTCTTTAAGAAGCGTATTGGCGTACTGCACCAACTGCTTGGGGAAATACTTTGGACTCCAGCCTGACAGATCGATCCATACATTGGGCTTGTGGGTGGCGAGGCTAAGCGCTTCGTCCTGCCACGGAAAGCTCGGGTGCGCCATGACGATCTGAATGTCGGGCCAGTCGATTGCCACATCTTCGAGCAGCATCGGATTGCTGTTTTGCAATCGCAAGCCACCGCCGCAGCGCATGCCTGAACCGATGCCGCTGTGACCGGTGTGAAAGATGGCTGGCAGTTTGTGTTCGTTAATCACCTCGTAGATCGGCCAGGCCATGCGGTCGTAAGGAAGGAATCCCTGCACCGTCGGGTGAAACTTGAAGCCCTTGACGCCTTCCTCTTTAATGAGTCGCTCGGCTTCGCGCGCGCCCATCTTGCCCTTGTGCGGGTCGATGCTGGCAAAGGCCATCATCATGTCGCTATTCTCGCGCGCTGCCTGCGCGATTTCCTCGTTCGGGATGCGGCGACGCCCGAGCTGGGCCTCGCTATCCACCGTGAACATCACCAGACCAATATTCTTTTCGCGGTAGTACGCGATCGTCTCGGCGATCGTCGGTCGGCGATTGGAGCCGAAGTACTTGTCGGCTGCGCGGTCGTATTCCTCGCCATAATTATCAAACGGATTCCAGCAGCTCACTTCGGCGTGGGTATGGATGTCGATCGCGATCAAGTCTTGGTGTTTCATGGTGCAGGGGTCTAGGGATAGTCCCAAGAAGAAAAATGTAGCGATTAATGACAATATGGTTATCGATAATAACTTGTTTGATCTTCCGATCAATCAAAGCAAAAGGAACTTGATGCTCCACCCGATCCTCGAACGTGCAGCCAAGAATGGCATCACTCTTGAAATGCGTGGCGCTGTCGCTCTCGTCACCCTGCGCCGTCCGGCCAAGCGCAATGCACTGTCCGACATGCTAATCGAAGCCATTCGCGACACCTTCCAGAACCTGCCTGCTGAGGCCAAAGCGGCCGTGATCGACGGCGAAGGCCCGCACTTCTGCGCAGGGCTGGACCTGTCCGAACTCAAGGAGCGTGACGCCGGCGAAGGCATACACCATTCGCGCGGGTGGCATGTCGCATTGGACGCAGTGCAGTATGGCCGCGTGCCCGTTATCGCAGCGCTACATGGCGCCGTGGTGGGCGGCGGGCTCGAACTGGCCAGCGCAAGCCATATCCGTGTGGCCGATGAAAGCACCTTCTACGCACTGCCCGAAGGCACTCGCGGCATCTTTGTGGGCGGCGGCGGCTCCGTGCGCGTGCCTAAACTGATCGGCGTGGCCCGCATGACCGACATGATGCTGACGGGCCGCGTCTACAACGCAGTCGACGGCGAGCGCGTGGGCTTTGCCCAATACCTGGTGCCTCAAGGCACCGCGCTCGAAAAAGCCCTGGAGCTGGCCGAGCGCATCGCCACCAACGCGCCACTGACCAATTACGCCTTGATGCACGCCCTGCCACGGATCGCCGAGCAGCCGGCCGACCACGGCTTCCTCACCGAGGCCCTGATGGCTTCGATCGCGCAGGCAGCTCCCGAAGCGAAAGCCCGTGTGCGGGCCTTCCTCGAAGGTAAGGCCGCCAAGGTGAAGCAAGCCGACTGAAGGGTTGCCCAGAGGAAACCAAAACATGACCGTCAGAACATGACCGCCCCGCACAACTCGATCGCCCCGCGATTTCGCCCTCTCAAGTTCGGGGTCACGCGTGTCGCGCTGCGCGACGGTGCGTCTGGCATCCATTACCTGCGCGCCGAGCAGAACCTGAACCGTTACCCCGAACGTCTGACCGACCGCCTACAGCACTGGGCGCAGGTCAAACCCGATCACACCTTCATGGCCCGACGCATCAAGGCAGCGGATGGTCAACTGGGTGATTGGAATCACATCAGCTACGCCCAAGCCTGGACCTCGGCCCGCAGCATTGCCCAGGGCCTCATCAATCGAGGCCTGAACGCCGAGAAACCGGTGGCGATTCTCAGCGAAAACAGCCTGGAACACGCCCTGCTCACGCTCGGTTGCCTGATTGCGGGTGTGCCTTTCACCCCTGTATCGCCGCCCTATTCGCTGATCAGCCAGGGCTACGACAAGCTCAAACATGTTTTGAGTACCGTCACGCCGGGTCTGGTCTTCGCGCAGGATGCCCGCTATGCCAAAGCGATCGCCGCCACGATTGAACAGGACATGACAATCGTGATGGCAGACGGAAGCGTCGAAGGACGCCCTAGCATCCGCTTTGCCGAACTTTGCGCCACGCCGGTCACCGACGCGGTCGATCAAGCGATGGCTGCCACCGGCCCCGACACCATTGCCAAGTTTCTGTTCACCAGCGGTTCAACCAAGCTGCCCAAAGCCGTTATCAACACCCATCGCATGTGGTGCGCCAACCAGCAGCAAATGGCGCAGTCGATGCCGGTCCTGGCCGAGCAGGACCTTGTGCTGATCGACTGGCTGCCTTGGAATCACACCTTCGGCGGCAACCACAACTTCGGCATGGTCGTCTTTCACGGCGGCACCCTCTACATCGACGACGGCAAGCCCACGCCCGCGCTGATTCACGAAACCCTTCGTAACCTGCGTGAAATTGCGCCCACGGTGTACTTCAACGTGCCAACCGGTTTTGAGGAGATCGCCAACGCGATGAAAACCGACAACACGCTGCGCAAGTCCCTGCTGTCGCGCGTGCAGATGTTCTTCTACGCCGGTGCCGCACTTGCCCAACCGGTATGGGACAGTCTTTACGAAAGCCAAGAGCGCGAAATCGGCGAGCGAATCGTCATGGCCACCGGCCTGGGGATGACCGAGTCTGGTCCGTTCGGGATCTTCGTGACCAACCCCAACGTGCGCGCTGGCGACTTGGGCGTGCCCGCGCCAGGCCTGGAACTCAAGCTGGTCGACATCGACGGCAAAACCGAGGTGCGCTACCGCGGCCCCAACATTACTCCGGGCTACTGGCGGGCCCCGAAGGAAACAGCCGAGGCCTTTGACGAAGAAGGCTTCTTTAAGTCCGGCGATGCGGTCAAGTGGATCGACGAAACCAACCCGCATCTCGGTCTGAAATTCGACGGCCGTATCGCCGAAGACTTCAAGCTGTCCACCGGCACCTTTGTGAGTGTGGGCCCGCTGCGCGGGAAGGTCATCGCGGCTGGCGCCCCCTACATCCAGGACGTGGTGCTCACGGGTCTGAACATGAGGGAAGTCGGCGCCATGGTCTTTCCAACCCACAAGGTGCGCGAACTCTCGGGTCTTCCCGGAACAGCCCCACTCGCGGATGTGTTGGCCAGTGCACCCGTGCGCGCGCACTTTCAACGGGTGCTCAACGAGCTCGCTGCCGCCAGCACCGGTAGTGCCAACCGGATTGCCCGCATGTGCCTGCTGTCGGAGCATCCCACCATTGATAAAGGTGAGATCACGGACAAGGGCTCGATCAACCAGCGCGCCGTGCTCACCCACCGGGCCGACACCGTAGCGCTCCTGCACAACGACGGTCTGCACGACATCCTCAAACCGAACTGCTGAACTTTTTAACCCTGTGAACTAGACCCACCATCCGAAGGAGACCATTATGAAACTTAAGAACACCCTGCTGGCCCTGGCCATCACCGCCGTCTCGAGCACGACCGCATTCGCTGAGATCAAGATCGGCGTCAGTCTGGCCCTGACTGGTCCCGGCTCAGGCCTCGGCATCCCGATGCAGAACCAGTTCAAGTTGTTCCCGCAAACGATTGCTGGCGAGAAGGTTTCACTCATCGTGCTGGACGACGCGACCGATCCGGGCAAAGGCGCCGCCAACGCACGCCGCTTCGTGACCGAAGACAAGGTGGATCTGATTATCGGTTCTTGCATCACCGCGGTCGCTGCCGCCATGACCGACATCGCAGCAGAAGCCTCCACTGCGCAGCTCGCAGGTTCGCCGGTGGGCGTACCCGCCGGTAAGGACAAGTGGATGTTCCGCCTGCCGCAGTCCAACACCGTGATCGGCTACGCCATGGTCGAGCACATGAAAAAACAAGGCGTCAAGACCGTCGGCTTCCTGGGCTACACCGACGCGTACGGCGAGCAGTGGCTCAAAGAAGTCACCCCGCTGATGGACAAGGCCGGCATCAAGATCATTGCGACCGAGCGCTTTGCCCGTACCGACACCAGCGTGACCCCGCAAGCCCTCAAGCTGGTGTCCGCCAATCCCGACGCCATGCTGGTCGTGGCCTCAGGCTCAGGCGCTGCCATGCCACAGTTGGGTCTGGTCGAGCGCGGCTTCAAAGGCAAGATCTATCAAACGCACGCCGCCGCCACCATGGACCTGATGCGCGTGGGCGGCAAAGCGGTAGAAGGCACCTTCGTCTCTGCTGGCCCAGTGATCGCCCCCGACCAGCTGCCCGACAGCCACCCTTCAAAGAAAATTGCGCAGGACTTCGTGGCCAAGTACGACAAGGTCTATGGCGTCGGCAGTCACAACCAGTTTGCTGGTCACGCCTATGACGCCCAGGTCGCGCTGGAAAAGGCCATTCCGTTAGCACTCAAGAAGGCCAAACCCGGTACCCCTGAGTTCCGCACTGCACTGCGCGATGCATTTGAAACCATGGGTACCACCCAGTTCGCGCACGGCATCATGAACTGGACCAAGGACGATCACTGGGGTTTCACCATGGAAACGGCCGTGATGCTCAAGGTCGTGGACGGCAAGTTCAAGGTCGAGTAAGTCGAGTAGGTCTAATAGGTCGAAGAAGACCCACCAACGCCTGCCTGGGGCTTCTTCGGGAGCCCCGTTTTCCAAGGGCCGTTCATGGACTTCTCCATCGCCAGCATTCTGCTGCTTGACGGCGTGACCAACGGAGCGGTCTACGCCCTGCTCGGGCTGGCCACAGTACTCGTGTTCACCGTCACCAGGGTGATCTTCATCCCTCAGGGCGAGTTCGTCACCTACGGGGCCCTCACCCTGGCCATGATGCAGACCGGCAAGACGCCTGGCACCGTCTGGCTATTGCTGATTCTGGCGGGCGTGGCCTCGGTGATGGAACTGGCCGAGCGCTGGCGCCACCATGGCAATGCCGGACGCGCCGTGATGGCTGGGCTCAAGACACTGGCATTTCCCCTGGCCATCGCGTTACTGTCCATCTGGGCCGCATCGCAACAGTTCCCGCTGTGGGTGCAAGCCGCCCTGAGCGCAGCCATCGTCGCAGCCTTCGGCCCGCTCATTTACCGCGTGGCCTACCAGTCGCTAGAAGCCGCTACCCCGCTGGTACTCCTCATCGTCTCGGTGGGCGTGCATTTCGCCTTGACGGGCCTGGGCCTACTGTTTTTTGGTGCGGAAGGCTTCCGCAACCCAGCTTTCTGGGATGAGCGCTTCACGTTGGGCCCCGTCACTCTGGGGGGCCAAGCCGTGATTATCTTCGGGGTCTCGCTTGCCCTGATCCTGATGCTTTGGCTGTACTTTGAGAAGTCCCTGCGCGGCAAGGCCCTGCGCGCCACTGCCGTCAACCGCACAGGCGCGCGCCTGATGGGAATCTCCACTCACGCCTCCGGCCAACTCACCTTTCTGATGGCCGCGCTCATTGGCGGCCTCTCGGGTCTGCTGATCGGCCCCACCGCTACCGTGTTCTACGACTCGGGCTTCCTGATCGGGCTCAAAGGCTTCGTGGCAGCCGTGATCGCGGGCCTGTCCAGCTACCCCGGCGCCCTGATCGGCGCGCTGTTTGTGGGTATTGTCGAATCCTTTGGCGCTTTCTGGGCGAGTGCCTTCAAAGAAGTGATCGTCTTCACCCTGGTCCTGCCCATCCTCCTCCTGCGCTCCCTGCGCAGCGGCCACTCCGACGAGGATCACTAGGGTGAAGCGGGGCCTCCCGATTGTGCTGCTGGCCCTGGCCGTGCCGGTGGTTGCGCTGCTGCCACTGCCCGACTTCTGGATCGCCCAGCTCAATTACATCGGGCTGTATGCGCTCGTCTCCTTGGGCCTGGTGCTGCTCACTGGCGTGGGCGGATTAACATCATTTGGTCAGGCCGCTTTCGTAGGCATTGGCGCCTACACAACCGCATGGCTGACGCTGAATACCGGTATGTCGCCTTGGTTAACGCTATTCGTGGGACTAGCGCTGACCGCCATTAGTGCCCTCATCGTCGGCCTCATCACACTGCGTATGTCGGGCCACTATTTACCCTTGGCCACGATCGCCTGGGGCCTTTCGCTTTACTACCTGATGGGCAACCTCGATGCGCTGGGCAAGTACGACGGTCTGCTGGGCCTCAAGAGTTTGTCGATCGGCAGCATCAACTTGGGCCAAGGTCGGTTGTTCTTCGTGCTGTGTTGGGCCTTGTTACTAGGAAGCGCCGTGGCGCTGCTCAACCTGCTGGATTCGCGTCCTGGCCGCGCCATCCGCTCGCTCAAGGGTGGCACACAGATGGCCGAAGCAATGGGCATCAACACCTTCCGCTACAAGGTCACGATTTTTGTGATCGCGGCCTTGCTTGCCGCGGTGGCTGGCTGGCTGCTGGCGCATTTTCAACGGACCGTGAACCCCTCGGCCTTTGGCCTGAAGATGGGTATCGAATACCTGTTCATGACGGTCGTCGGTGGTGTGGGCTATGTCTGGGGAGCGATTGTCGGCGCAGGTCTGGTCAAGCTGCTCGACGACTGGCTGCAGGTCGCGTTGCCGGCCCTGATCGGCACCAGCGGCAGCTACGAGGTCATCGTGTTCGGCGTCGCTCTGGTCTTGGTACTCAAGTACCTGCCCGAGGGCCTATGGTCGGTGGTAGCCCGCAAGTTCCCAAAGCCAGACCGCTTGGTCGACTGGGTCGATGCGGATGATTTGCCGGTACGCAGCAAACCCCAGAATGGCGAGCGGGTACTGGTGGTCGACAACATCCGAAAGCAATTCGGTGGTCTGGTCGCTGTCAATGACATTAGCTTCGAAATCACTGCGGGCCAGATTGTTGGCCTGATCGGTCCCAACGGCGCTGGCAAGTCCACCACCTTCAACCTGATCACCGGGGGGCTGAACAAAACCTCTGGCCGCGTCACCTTCCTCGGCGAAGACGTAACTGCCCTGCCCTCGCGCGAGATTTCACGCAAAGGCATGGCCCGCACCTTCCAGCACGTCAAACTAATCGCCGACATGACCGTCCTCGAAAACGTGGCCATGGGCGCCTACATGCGCGGCAGCAGTGGCGTGGTCTCTTCCATGCTGCGCGCCAACCAGGCCGAAGAACAGCGCCTGATGAAGGAAGCCCAGCGCCAGCTTGAACGGATCGGCATGGGCGATTACCTTCACGAGCAAGTCGGCAATCTGGCCATGGGGCCGCAACGACTGATGGAAATCGCCCGCGCGCTGTGCTGTGATCCTGCCTTGCTGTTACTCGACGAACCGGCAGCCGGCCTGCGCCACATGGAAAAACAGGCTCTGGCCGCCGTGCTGCACCAGTTGCAGGGCGAAGGCATGAGCATCCTCCTGGTCGAACACGACATGGACCTCGTGATGGACGTATGCGACCAGCTGGTGGTGATGGAGTTCGGCACGCTCCTCACGCGCGGCACGCCTGCCGAGGTACAGGCTAACCCGGCTGTGCGCGCCGCCTACCTCGGAACCGAACACTGAGATGTCGACACCGCTCCTCATCGTCAGGGACTTGCGTGCCGGCTATGGCAAGGCCGAGGTGTTGCACGGCCTCGACCTGCAAGCCGACAAGGGCAGCGTGATCACCGTGATCGGCCCCAACGGCGCGGGCAAATCCACCCTGCTCAACAGCCTGATGGGCATCTTACCCAGCAAGGGGCGCATCGAATTCGAAGGCCAATCCATCGAAGAACTCACGCTCGAAGAACGCGTGATGCTGGGTATCGCCCTCGTCCCCGAGAAACGTGAACTCTTTAGCACCATGAGCGTAGAAGACAACCTGGTGCTCGGGGGTTTTCGTCAGATGCGCCTTGGTAATCGTCGATGGCGGGACCGTCTAGCAGACGTGTTTGATCTGTTTCCCCGCCTGCAGGAACGTCGCGCCCAGCAAGCCGGCACCCTCTCGGGCGGCGAGCGCCAGATGCTGGCCGTGGGCCGCGCACTGATGTCACGCCCTTCCGTACTGATGATGGACGAGCCCAGCCTCGGCCTGGCCCCCCTAATCGTCAAGGACATCTTCCGGATCATCGAGACCCTGCGCCAGACCGGCGTGACCATCGTGCTGGTTGAGCAGAACGCCCGCGCTGCCCTGGCCGTGGCCGATCAAGGCTATGTGCTGGAGATGGGCGAGATCGGACTCAAGGGTCCTGCAGCCGAACTGGCCCAGAACCCGCGGGTGATCGACACCTATCTGGGTGCCGCCAGAAAATGATCATCGACAAGAAACGCGTCGGGCGTATGCCCACTGTCACGAGCGTTGACCAGGTGGACACCTCGTATCTGCAGACCCTGCTGGGCTACAACGCCCGCCGCGCAGCGCTGACGATCATCGAAGTCTTTCTAGAGCGCATGGCTCAGTTCGGTCTGCGCCCAGTGGATTTTTCGGTGATGTCGGTCATTCAACACAACCCAGGTGTCACCTCTCGCCAGCTATGCGCCGCGCTCAATCTGCTGCCACCGAACCTGGTCGGCCTGATTCATTCCCTGGAGGCGCGCGGCCTGATCAGTCGCCGGCCTCACCCCACCGACGGACGCGCCATGGGACTGCACCCGACCCCCGAAGGGTCCGCACTCATGCAGCAAGCCGCGCAGACCGCAACCGACCTGGAAATCGAAAGCTCCTCGCGCCTGACGGACGCCGAGCGCAAGACCCTGCTGGACCTGCTGCAGAAAATTTACCTCTGAACGGCGTACTACCCGGTGTGATTCTTGGAATCACCTAATTTGCAAGCCAGTCTCGCAACTCTTCGGCATGAGATTGTTCGACGGCCAAGATCTCCTCGATCAGTCTGCGAGTGGTGGAGTCCTTGTCGCCAATCAGGGCGATCATTTGGCTGTAGCTCTCGATGGCAACCCGCTCGGCGATCAAGTTGGCGGTAATCATTGACTTCAAATCCTTCGATTCGTCATAGCCGGCATGGCTGCGTCGCGTCAGTGAGTCGGGTGCGAAATCAGGCATGCCGCCGAGCTCAACGATGCGCTTCGCGATCATGTCCGCGTGGGCCATTTCTTCGTTTGCGTGAACCAGGAACTCCTCAGCAATCTTTGGCGAGGACAAGCCCTCGGCGGTGAAATGGTGTCGTCGATAGCGAAGCGAACAAATCAATTCGGTCGCGAGGGAATCGTTCAACAACTCAATAATATCGTTGCGCCAAGGGCCGTAGTGCGGTGTCACAGCCCCCTGATCGAGGCCGCGCTTTGCTTCTTCGATCGCTTTTAGATTCAGCACGAGGCGCTGAGCTGCTTTTGATTTGGCCGGCGCCGGCTCTTTCTCCAGGCCGCCTTTGGCAGCCGCTGTCGCTTCGTCCTGCGCAATCGCTCTGGCATGGACGGCGTTATTGGACGGGCCCGAATTCCGATGCGGCTCTGGGAGTTGACCACTCATGGCGACCTCGATAGGTAACAAGGGGGGAGAAAGGGGGACAGAACAGGAAGAGTCTGGCCCGGATGGCGTCAATCGCCTGTGCGGCGCTTCACTCACTTAGGTACGCGGTGTGCGGGGATTAGTGGCGTGCCTCTCCAAGATCGCACTTCCTCATCTACCAATGGATCCCCATGAATATTCAGAGTGTCCTCAAACCCGCGGCCACCATCGCCGCGCTCTTGCTGCTCTCAACCGCACAGTCCGCAATGATCACAAAGGCCGAATACCAGGCCAGCAAAACGCGGGTCAGCGCGGACTACAAGACTGAAAAATCCGCCTGTCGTTCGCTTTCCGGCAATACCAAGGATGTCTGTATCGAGGAAGCAAAAGCCAAAGAGAAGGTGGCACTCGCAGACCTCGAATTTAGTTTCACGGGCAAGACCGAAGACCGCAACAAGGCACTCGTCGCGAGAGCCGAATCAAACTATTCAGTCGCCAAGGAAAAGTGCGATGACAAGGCCGGTAACGACAAGGACGTCTGTGTCAAAGAGGCCAAGGCCCTCGAGGTCAGGGCGCTGGCGGACGCCAAGATGGGTAAAGAAATGGCTGAGGCCCGAAAGGACGCCTCGAATGACAAGCGGGACGCCGACTACAAGGTTGCGCTTGAGCGGTGTGACTCCAGTGCCGGTGACGCCAAGGCCAATTGCGTTTCAGCCGCAAAGTCACGGTTCGGAATGCCGTCGTAGTTCGGTCGACAGGACTTTTTCACCCACCCTTATCGACGGGAACTGTCATGAGCCTCGGCACCATCTTGCTGATCATTCTGATTCTGATGCTCGTTGGAGCCCTACCGACCTGGCCACACAGCGCTAGCTGGGGCTATCGGCCCGTCGGAGGACTGGGTTTACTCTTGGTGGTTGTCATTGTTCTGGTCGTATTGGGGCGCTTGTAGCGGACGCGAGGGCCCGAGGTCACTCGGGCGCCACTCCAAGCCACTAAAAGCCATGGCAAGCCACTACAGGATGGGCCGCGTCGCAGGGTAAAGCGACTCATAGGCGCGCGCAGCCCGCAGCACCAACGCGTCCCCAAACATCGGGCCGACCAGTTGAAGCGCCATCGGCAATCCATCCCGGTTCAGTCCGCACGGAATCGAAATCGCAGGTTGTTGCGTCAGATTGA
>CAIPGD010000031.1 GCA_903864485.1 uncultured bacterium
CGAATCGGGTCGGCTCGCGACCGCTGAAAACCTCTCGATTACGATGTCGTGCCTGAGCGCGCACCTTTTGGGCGCCCTGAACGAGCGCCGCGAGCGCAGCGTCCTTTGGAAAGGCGGCGCGAACTTCGGCGAGCAGCCCGAGGCTAAACACATCGGTATCCCGAGCCTCGTTGGATCCACTCAGGAGCGTTCGTGCAGTCTGCTCAACGGCATCCCATCGGGCGTCATGCTCGGACAACTCAAAGAACCGGATGATCGCGCGAAACCGTCTTAGCGCAACCCGCAGCTGGTGAATGGCCTCGGGGTCCTCGCCCAGCAAGAGCGGTTCGATATTGGCAAGCAGATGGATCAGGGTTTCGCGCAAGGCGGCCGCCGCCGCCTCACCAATCGTTTGTGAATCGTGCAGAGGTGATTCAGTACTTGGGACTGGCTGGGCGACCAGCGGTAAACGTCCACAAAGGCGCAGACCTCGGTCGTATTTGGTCGGTACGATCAGGGTGAGTTGATGGCGTTCGGCAAAGCGCAAGGCCCACCACAGAAATCCCAGTCGGGTCCCAGTAATACGCTCGATTTCGAGTTCCCGGATCGGCCAGCGGACCTTGCGGGCGATGGGTGTACCGCCCAATTCATCGCGCTGCGCGCCAGGCAGTTCTGCCGTGATTTCGCCCTCATCGATACAAAGTTCAATCAGCAGCGACTGGGTCGCCTGAATGCGCCAGAGATGCCGCTCGAACTCGGTCACAAAAAGCGTGCGCAGCGCCTCGAAATGTCGGTGGACGACTTTGCCCACCGGCGTGTTGATTTCGGGCAAGGCCTCGCGTTGCGGGTTCGGTCCGGGGACGGGGCGTTCGAATTCAAAGCGTTCAAAAGGCACGTCGCCGTCGGCTTTCACCGTCTGTACATAGCCTTCGGGCGTCTTCCGAACGCGAAGGGCGACCCTGGCCTTGGCCAATGCGCCCTCAGCGGTGTCGTAGTAGGTTGTCCAGAGTCTGATCGTGCGCCAGGGGCGTTCGCGATCGAAACCTGCTCGGCTCAGTCGCTGGCCGATGGTTTCATCAAAGCCAAATTTCAGTTCGAGTTCTGCAGTCCCAGCCATGGCGGCGATCGTGTGTTGGCAAATCCGGCGAGCTCGAGGACCCGACCAAGCGTGTGGTCGACCATGTCCTGAATTGACGCGGGTCGTTGGTAAAACCCCGGCAGCGGGGGGAAGATGATGCCGCCCATTTCGGTCACGGCCGCCATATTGCGTAGGTGCGCCAGATTGAGCGGGGTCTCGCGCACCAGTAAGAGCAATCGACGGCGTTCTTTAAGAGCGACATCGGCCGCGCGGGTGACGAGATTGTCCGAGAGCCCATGCGCAACCGCAGCCAGTGTGCGCATCGAGCAGGGGGCAATCACCATCGCTTCGGCCGCGAATGATCCGGAGGCAATCGAGGCGCCGATATTGCGCGGGGCGTGCACGACGTCAGCCAGGGCTTCAATCTCGTGGCGTGGCCGCTCCAGTTCGTGATCGACATTGAGCCAACCTGCGGGGGAGACAATCAGATGCGTCTCCACCTCGGGCAATGTCCGGGCGATCTCGAGCAGGCGTACGCCGTAAATCGCGCCGGAGGCACCCGTAATGCCGATGATCAGGCGGCGGATCAAAGCCTATGGCGCCTCGTTGAGCAGTTGATGCAGTTCGCCCGAGGCGAACATTTCAGCCACGATATCGGATCCCCCGATAAATTCGCCATTGACATAAAGCTGGGGAATCGTCGGCCAGTTTGAGAAATCTTTGATGGCCTGACGTACTTCATCATCGTCGAGCACATTGACGGTGACCAGGCTCTTTGCGCCAGCCCCTTTGAGGGTTTGCACGGCTTTGCCCGAGAACCCGCATTGCGGGAATTGGGCAGTCCCTTTCATGAACAGTACAACCGGGTTGTCGGTGACAGTCTTTTGAATAAATTCCTTGGCGTCCATGGGATCTCGTGGATGGATTGTGGATGGATTGTCGATGGTTTGTATTCGAACTCAGTCGTTTATCGTACCCCAGTGCTGACACGATCGTGTCCCGCGAGATCCTGCCAGCTGCGCACTTGCTGCAGCCCTTGGGCTTGAAGAAGGGCGCGCACAGCATCGCCCTGGTTGTAGCCATGTTCGATCAGCAGGCAACCACCCGGCACTAATCGGGGCGGCGCGCCATCGATAATCACCCGAATGGCCTCAAGTCCATCCGCGCCGCTGGCCAGAGCGGTGGGGGGCTCGAAGCGCAGGTCACCTTGTTGAAGATGGTGATCTTGTGCCGCGATATAGGGGGGATTCACGACAATGCGGTCAAATTCGATCGCGTCCAGCGCGCCATACCAGTCCCCTGCAGCGAAAGTCACGGTCGCTCCGAGTCGTCGGGCATTTGTGCGTGCGACGGCCAGCGCGGTCGCCGACAGGTCAGTCGCCAGAACAAAGGCATCGGGCCTGGCGAGCGCAATCGAGATGGCGACAGCGCCCGAGCCGGTGGCGAGTTCCAGAACCTGAGCGCCATGGGGCAATCCCGCCAGCGTTTTCTCGACCAGTAACTCGGTCTCGGGGCGCGGGATTAAAACGCTCGGGCCCACAGTCAGAGAATGCCCAAAAAATTCGCGCTGCCCGGTCAGATACGCGATGGGTTCGCCTGCCTGCCGACGCCGAATCAGGCGACCAAAATGAGCGCTGCTCGACTCGGACAATGCGTCATCACCGTGAGCAATGAGCCAGCTGCGATCTCGCCCGAGCACATGACCCATGAGGATCTGGGCGTCAGTTCGGTCAATGCCCGGTTGGGCCTGCGCCCATTTGAGAGCCGCCAGAATGGTTGTTCGTGGCATCAGCACCTCGACCACCAGAGCACTTCGGCCACCAGTACTTCGGCCACCAGCACGTCGGCTATCAACTCTCGTCGGCGAGTGCAGCCAGTTGCTCCGCCTGATATTCATTCGCCAAAGCAGTACTGATTTCCTCGAGGTCGCCTTCCATCACCGCTGCGAGCCGGTGCAGGGTCAGGTTGATTCGGTGGTCGGTAATTCTGCCCTGCGGAAAGTTATAGGTTCGGATTCGTTCACTGCGATCGCCCGATCCGATCAGGCTGCGTCGGGTTGCAGCTTCCCGGGCTTCGCGTTCGCGTCGCTCCCGGTCCCGCAGTCGCGCCGCCAGCACTTGCATCGCCCGGTCTTTGTTGCGGTGCTGCGAGCGGTCATCCTGACATTCGACGACCAGCCCGGTGGGTAAGTGGGTGATGCGGACCGCGCTATCGGTTTTATTGATGTGCTGACCGCCTGCGCCCGATGCGCGAAAGGTATCTATCCGGAGATCTTCGGAGGCAATCGAAATCTCTTCGCGTTCGTCGGGTACCGGCAGGATGGCCACGGTGCAAGCCGACGTGTGGATTCGGCCCTGCGTTTCGGTCTCGGGTACCCGCTGCACCCGATGGCCACCGCTTTCGAATTTAAGGCCGCCATAAACACCGTTGATTTGCGCGGCTCCATTCTCACTGCCATCGACGCGCACGATCACCTCGCGCCAGCCACCCAAGTCTGAGGGCGAACCCGAGACGATTTCCGCGCGCCAACCGCAACGTTCGGCATAGCGCAGGTACATCCGCAACAAGTCGGCCGCAAACAGTGCGCTCTCATCCCCACCGGTGCCGGCGCGGATTTCGATAAAGGCACTGCGGTGATCGTCAGGGTCGCGCGGTAGCAACAAGCGCTCGAGGCGAGTCTCGCACTCGGCCAGTCGTTGTGTGGCGCTCGTCACCTCTTCTTCAGCGAAGGCCCTCATCTCGGGGTCTACGCCACCTGCGTCACGCATCGACTTGCCCGTGATGAGGTCGGCCTCGGCCGACCGCCATGCTTTCCATTGCGCGACCACTTCACCGAGTTCGGCGTGCTCGCGCATCAAGCGGCGGTAGGTGTCCAGATCGCGGGTCGCGTCCTCGGCTGAGAGGGAAGCATCGATCTCGACCAAGCGGGCCTCGAGCCGGTCGAGCCGGTCTCGCATGGAGGGCTTCACGGAATATTGGTGACCAGCAACTGCGTTATCGCCCGCCGGGCAAGAGGCGCTCGACCCAGCCCTCCATATCGCTCGGCGGTTGGGCGTCGGGTTGCTGCAGCAGCGTCACCGGTCCGTGCATGAATTTTGCGGTCAGCGCATTGGCCAGGGCCTCAAGGACCGCGTCGGGGGCGTCGCCGCGCGCAAGCATCTTGCGGGCGCGCTCAAGTTCGGCATCGCGCAACGTCCCCGCGCGCTCGTGCAGATGGCGAATGGCCGGGACGGCTCGCCGCGCACTCAGCCATTTCATAAAAGTTTCTACACGGCTTTCGATAATCGCCTCAGCCTGCGCCACCGCCGACCGGCGACTTTCCATGCCGGTTTGAACCACACGGCCGAGATCGTCCACGGTGTACAGGTAGACGTCATCGAGGCGATTGACTTCGGGTTCGATATCGCGCGGAACCGCCAGATCCACCATAAAAATCGGGCGCCGCCGACGCGCCTTGCTCGCACGCTCGACCATCCCCAGGCCAATGATCGGGAGCGAACTCGCGGTGCAGGAAATCACGATGTCGAAGCGGTCGAGTGCGCCTGGCAGGTCGGCCAGTGGCATGGTCGAGACTTGGCTGGTTTGCCCGGCAAAACGCTCGGCCAGTGTCTTAGCCCGCTCGATCGTGCGGTTGGCGACAGTAATTGACTTGGGGCGCTGCGCCGCAAAATGGGTGGCGGCGAGTTCGATCATTTCGCCAGCGCCAACAAATAGGATATGGGTCTGGCCCATATCTTCAAAGAGGCGCTGGGCCAGTCGGACGGCGGCGGCGGCGAGCGACACGGAATGGGCACCCAGTTCGGTCTGGGTTCGAACTTCTTTCGCCACCGCGAACGCGCGCTGAAAGAGCTGGTGCAGATTGGTGCCCAGGGACTGGGCCTCTTGAGCGCAACGGGCAGCGTCTTTCATCTGACCCAGAATTTGTGGTTCGCCCAGGACCATCGAGTCGAGCCCACTGGCCACCCGAAACGCATGTCGCACCGCGCCCTCGCCGGGTAGGGCATACAGGTGTTCGTTGAGTTCACCCGCTGCGACCCGGCGATGGTTGGCGATCCATTCCTGAATCGCGGCTTGAGCTTGATCTGGGCGCTCGGTCGCGGCGTAGACTTCGGTCCGGTTGCAGGTCGACAGGATGGCGCTCTCGGAGACCAGTCCGGGGTGTTGGCGGCGCAAATCACTGAGCGCGTCGCCCAGGTGGTCAACCGGAAACGCGACCCGTTCGCGCAAGGCGACTGGAGCGGTCACGTGATTTAGTCCGAGCGTGAGTAAAGCCATACGGCAGGTGCTGGGATCAGGTCCGGGTAATAGAGGCGGAGTTTAGCGCGTCATGCCAGGAAGAGGCGATAGGCTGGGTGGGCACTTTCATCGGTATAGGGATAACCCATAGCGTGCAGAAAGGCCTCGAATTCGGCCTTGTCGGCATCAGGCACCTGGATTCCTACCAATACCCGACCCGGGTCAGCGCCATGATTGCGGTAGTGGAAAAGTGAAATGTTCCACGAGGGGTTCATGGCATTCAGGAATCGCATCAAGGCCCCCGGGCGCTCCGGGAATTCAAAGCGATAGAGCAATTCGTCGTTTGCGAGCGACGATCGCCCGCCGACCAGGTGCCGCAGGTGCAGTTTTGCGAGCTCGTCATTGCTCAGATCAATCGTCGCAAACCCCTGACGCTCAAAGCCCTCGGCGATGGTGCGGGCCTCGTCATGATCGGCGACGGACACGCCAATGAAAATATGAGCGACACGAGCGTCAGCGATTCGGTAGTTGAATTCCGTAATCGGATGCGCACCCACCGTGGCACAAAAACGCCGAAAGCTCCCGCGCTCCTCGGGGATCGTCACCGCATAAACGGCCTCGCGGCGCTCGCCGATCTCGGCCCGCTCGGACACAAATCGGAGTCGATCAAAATTCATGTTGGCGCCACACGCGATTGCGATCAGCACCGCACTCTCGGCGCCGGTCCCGTCCAAGGCCGGATTGTGGGCGGCGCGCTCACGTTCGACCCAGGCCTTCAGGCCCGCGATGGCCAGGGCGCCCGCGGGCTCAAGAATCGATCGAGTCTCCTGGAACACGTCTTTGATCGCCGCGCAGACCGCATCGGTGTCGACCAGGATGATTTCGTCTAAATAGGCGCTGCATAGGCGCAAGGTCTCGTTACCCACCCGCTTGACCGCGGTGCCATCCGAAAACAGCCCAACTTCGGTGAGTTCGACGATTTTTCCTGCGGCAATGGACCGCGCCATCGCGTCTGAATCTGTTGTCTGGACGCCGATGATCTTGATGTCGGGGCGCAACTGTTTCACGTAAGTTGCGACACCGGCAGCCAGTCCGCCGCCACCAATTGCGATGAAGATGGCGTCCAGGCGCCCAGTGTTCTGGCGCAGTAACTCCATCCCGATGGTGCCCTGACCGGCGATGACATTGGGGTCGTCGAACGGGTGGACGAAGGTCAGGTGTTGGGCCGCCTGCAGCGCGAGTGCGTACTCATAGGCTTCGCTGTAGGAGTCGCCCTGCAGGATCACCTCGGCACCACGAAGCCGAACCGCGTCAATTTTGACCTGCGGCGTCGTGACCGGCATGACGATAACCGCCCGGCACCCTAGTCGCTGCGCGGCCAGCGCAACGCCCTGCGCGTGATTGCCTGCCGATGCTGCGATCACGCCGCGCCCGCGGGCGGCAGGGTCCAGTTGTGCCATGCAGTTGTATGCACCGCGCAACTTGAAGGAAAAAACCGGCTGCAAGTCTTCGCGCTTGAGCAGA
>CAIPGD010000032.1 GCA_903864485.1 uncultured bacterium
AGGCCTCATTGACACCCTGAAGGGTGCCGGCCCGTTCACCGTTTTTGCCCCCACCGACGATGCGTTCGCAAAGCTGCCTCCTGGCACTGTCGACGGTCTGCTCAAGGACGTCCCGAAACTGACCGCGATCCTCAAGTCTCACGTGCTGGCCGGCAAGGTCGCGGCGGCCGACGTGATGAAGCTGGACGGCAAGACCGCAACGACGCTCAATGGCGGCAACCTTAAGGTCACGACGCAGGGTGGCGTCAAACTCAACGGTGCAGTCAACGTCACGAAGACCGACGTCGCGGCCTCCAACGGACTGATCCACATCGTTGACGCGGTGCTACTGCCGTCGGCTTGATGCGATGAAAATGAAGAAATTACGAACGTACTGATGCCCAAGTAACCGCCGCGCGGTGGGCAGTCTGCAACGGGCCGCCCACTGCGCCTAGAAATTCTGGCGGCTGGCCGACAAACATTCCATTTGCGAAACGCTTGTTAACCGCGCAGGGGCTGTTCAATCAGGTTTCTGTCAGGCAACTAATCCGACCTGTCCCGAAAGAAAACCAGCGAAAGCGCCCAAAGTTCATGATAATTGAGGCGGAACCTTAAGAAGAATTGACGCTAAATAGTTGGAGACCCGTCATGAACATACACACCGTGCTGAATAGGTTTGCTTTCGCTTTCGCGATGTTTTTGGCGGGTTGCGCTCATTCGCCAGGGGGGACCGGTTGGACCACCTTGATCGATGGGGCTCAAGGGCTGGAAAACTGGAATGTTCTGGGAGATGCCAATTGGCGCAGTGAAGATGGCGCCGTGGTGGCGGACAAGGGAAGTGCGGGTTTTCTCGTGTCGAAAGCTAGCTACAAGGATTTCGTGATCCACGCAGAGTTTTGGGCAGCGACGGACACCAACAGTGGCATTTTTATCCGCGCGGCGGACCCGAAGAAGATTGGCGCTGACAACTCGTACGAGGTCAATATTTGGGACATCCGGCCCGATCCTAGCTATGGGACCGGGGCGATCGTCAACTTTGCCAAAGTGCCTGTCCCGCTGGTTCATAAAGTGGGTGGCCAATGGAACACCATGGAGGTGACGGCACAAGGCGCTTCGATCACGGTGAAACTCAACGGCGTTGTCACCAGCACCCTGAACGACAGCACTTTTCCAAGCGGACCTTTTGCACTGCAGTTCGGTCCGGGCGTGAAAAACGTTACTGGTGGCCCCATTAAGTGGCGCAAGGTGATGATTAAGCCGCTTTAAGCCCTGAGGCGTCGCCGGGTAGATAGCCCCCTTCGTTGGGTTGGCCCAGAGTTGCCGTCAAGTCAGGATTGCGATGATCCATAAATCTCGAATGACGGCCCGCATGGAGGGCGATTTCGCCGTGTTCCTAATCGGCATGCGGATCAACAGGCCCCTACTGATCCACAAATGGCTGCCGGTGATGGCGGCCATGCCGCGCATGCTCAAAGAGCTATACACACAGCCGGAACTGGGATTCTTAAGCCATGAAATGTGGTTCTCAAGAACCTTGATCCTGGTTCAATATTGGCGAAGCCTCGATTCGCTTCTTGCATATGCCAAGGCCCGAAACGCAGCGCATCTCCCTGCGTGGCAGTCCTTCAATCAGGCGATTGGAACTGACGGCTCTGTTGGCATCTGGCATGAAACCTATGTGGCCAAGCCAGGAACCTACGAGAATATTTACGCCAATATGCCCCCTTTTGGCCTCGGCAAGGCTGGGACCCTGGTCGAAGCCAAGTCAGGGTTGCAGTCAGCATCCGGTCGAATATCGGGTACGCCTGTTACGTGAGCGATCGATGCGGAGTTAACCGCTTCGACCCGCTCTATCCCGCCGGGAAGCCATGGAAAACCGGGGGCTTTTACCCCGTTCAGGTTCAATCAGCCTTGAATCCTGTGGCCGCCACGGCCTTACCCCAAACCTCCGTGTCGGCCGCGATGATGCGGGCGAACTCTTCGCGGCTTGTACCAGTCACGCGAAATCCTGATTCTTCAAGCTTGGCCTTGGTGTCAGGTGATTTGACCGCTTTCTGGATGTCGGCGCTCAATTTGGCTAGGACGTCGGCCGGCACTTTCGATGGGGCCACGACGCCAAACCAGGAAGAAAACTCCAGATTCATAAAGCCCTGCTCCTTAATGGTGGGCACATCGGGTAATGCACCGGTCCGGGTGGCGCCTGTACTGCCCAGGGCCGCCAACTTGCCCGCCTTTACCTGGGGTGCTGCCAGACCGACACTGGCGAAAACGCCTTGCACATCCCCACTGAACAAACCGCCCAGCGCATCGGCTGTGTTCTTGTAATGAATGGCCTCGGGCTTGAGCTTGACGGCTTCGCCGAACATGAATGCACCAACGTGTCCCGGAGTGCCTGCGCCAAAGGTGGCCATGAAAAAGCCCTTTTGCTGCTGAGTCCAACTCACAAATTCTTTAACGTTTTTGGACGGCACTTTTTGCGGATTGATCAACAGCACAAAGTCCGAATTGACCACCTGGCTGACAGCTGCAAAGTCCTTGACCGGATCGTAGGGCAGTTTGTTGTAGCTGCTGGGCGCGATGCTCAGTTGCCCGGTTTCGCCCAGCATGAGCGTGTAACCATCCGGTGTAGCCCGGGCGGCTTCACTGGCGGCGATCAAGCCAGCGGCACCTGGCTTGTTGTCCACGATCACACCCACGTTACCCCAGCCCTCGGACAGTTTTTGCGCCAACAGTCGCGCCACGATGTCGGGCCCGGTGCCGGCAGGAAACCCAACGATCAGACGCACTGGGCGCGTCGGATACTGCGACTGGGCTTGCACCCCAAAGCTCATGGCACTGACCGCCAATCCCACGGCAAACAAGGCGAAGCGACGAGTCAAGGAAGTCTGGGTGCTTAAATTGGTTTTCATGATGTGTTTCGAATTAAAAAGCGAAAAAGGATCTGCGAAATCAATCGGTCGACGACCGAAATTTAAATAATCTCAACCCACTTCAAAAAAGCGCATCACCACCTTGTCGGGATGGCGTGCACCGGTGCCGATGAAAAAACGCTCAGTGATCCAACCCAGCGCGGCCGAGGCAGTTTCGAAGCTGGGGCTGCAGCGAAAGTAAACCGACTCGGGTGGCACTGGCTCACCGCGTATTAGTTTCGCCATGACGTCCGGCGCGGCCGTGCGGACAGCCCGGTTTTGCACAAAAATCAGATCGCCACCATCGGTCTCGATCGTGTAGCGCGCGTCCAGCTCGGCCATCCGCTCGTTCACGATGAGCTGAAAATCGGCTCCGCCTGCGAGGACGCGAGCCGACCAACCATTGGCTTGCAATTCGCCTCCCAAGATTGGAATCAATCGCCGCACGCCGTGGTGGGTTCGACCGACTTCGTGAGGCTTGTCGACTTGCACGGACAAATCGGCGAAAAAATTCAGTGGAGGGGTTGGTAAATTCAGCATGGGCATAGGGTATTCCTAAAGCTTAGTAGTGTCTGCCCGAATACGAATGCGAATTCTAGCTCTGCGCAAAACCGGGATTAGCGAGCTGTTTGATCCACCCCAGCGCGCTCGCCTGCGAACCACCCTCCCCCCAAACTTCGGTAAACCGCGACCAAGGCCGTTGCTGTGCCGACCTGTGCCTGAATCAATTGATCGCGTTGCAAGAGCAATTCACGTTCGGCATCGAGGACCGAGAGAAAGTCAGTGACCCCGGCGTCATAACGTAGGCGCGATAATCGGACCGCCTCGTTCGAGTTGCGAGTCGCCACATCGAGTCGGTCCTCGCGCTGCGCACTGCGGGTGAAACTGCTAAATGCCCCTTCGACCTCTTCGAGCGCCAACGTAACGGCATTCTCAAAACTGACCAGACCTTGCTGAGCGCGCGCCTCACTGCCGCGAATTCGTGCCCGAATTTGGCCCAGATCAAACGGTGACCACGCCAGATTAGCCCCTAAGGAATACCGCGCCGAGTCGCCACTCACGAGATTGCCGATGCTCCCGGCGTTAAATCCCAGCAAGCCGCTGACGGAGAGCCGCGGGTAGAGCGCGCTGCGTGCAATCCCGATACCAGCCGTCGCTGCAGCGAGCTGGCGCTCTGCGGCGATGAGATCTGGACGCCGTTGCAACCACTGTTCAGGCACTCCGACCGGCAGCTTGGACAAATCCGTCACCGGTAAGCTAGGCAGGGGCGCTGGAGCGGCCAGCTCTTGGAGGAGCAAGCGCGGGGGTTGTGCGGTGAGGGCAGCGATGCGAAAAACCGTTCGCTCGATCGAAGCCTGCAGCGCTGGTAGAGCGGCCTCGGTGGACGCAACCAAAGTGCGGGCGCGCGCGAGGTCTAGCGGCGTCCCCCGACCGTTCTCGACGCGAACCTGCGTGAACTTCAGCGTTTCGCGTTGATTAACCAGGGCCCCTTTGGTGAAGTCGAGCCGTTGCTGCAGACCCCTGAGCTCAAGATAATTGCGCCCAACTTCGGCTGACAC
>CAIPGD010000033.1 GCA_903864485.1 uncultured bacterium
ATGCTCTGCAAGCTGCCAATGCGAAGGACCTCGCCGAGGGTCGGACCAACGGACTCGACGCGGCCTTTCTTGACCGTCTGACGTTAAACGACAAGGCCATCACAGCGATGGTGGATGGCCTTGCCCAAGTGGCTGCGTTGCCCGATCCGATCGGTGAAATCACCGACCTTCGCCCTCAGCCGAGCGGGATTCGGGTTGGTCGGATGCGCGTACCCCTGGGGGTGATTGGGATCATTTATGAGGCCCGACCGAACGTCACGATTGATGCCGCAGCACTTTGTCTCAAGTCCGGCAACGCCACGATCTTGCGTGGAGGTCGTGAGGCCATTCACTCAAATACGGCGTTGGCGCAGTGCATTTCAGCTGGTCTAATCGCCGCTGGACTCCCGGCGCACGGAGTTCAGGTTGTCCAAACCACCGATCGGGCGGCAGTCGGCGCACTCATCACAAGCCCGCAATGGGTGGACGTGATCGTACCTCGAGGCGGAAAGAGCCTCATCGAAAGAATCACCCGGGAAGCTCGCGTCCCGGTCATTAAGCACCTCGACGGAATCTGTCATGTGTACGTCGACACGGCCGCTGATCTCGACATGGCCGTCCAGATTGCGTTCAACGCGAAGACCCAGCGCTACGCCCCCTGCAACACCATGGAGACGCTGCTCGTCGCGCGGGAAATCGCCGGCGCGTTTCTCGCACAGATCGGCCCCCTCTATCAGGAAAAAGGGGTGGAACTCAGAGGCTGCGAGGAAACACAGGCGATCTTGCAAAAAGTTGGCATCACGGCGATCGCAGCCACCGAGGAAGACTGGCGCACCGAATACCTGGCGCCGATTCTCTCGATTCGGGTCGTCGCAGACATCGATGCAGCCATGGACCACATCCGCACCTACGGATCAAGTCACACCGATTCCATCGTGACCAATCACCACCCCCGCGCAATGCGCTTCCTGCGCGAGGTCGACTCCGCGTCGGTGATGGTCAACGCCTCGACCCGGTTTGCTGACGGTTTTGAATACGGCCTGGGTGCCGAAATTGGCATCTCAACCGATCGGCTTCACGCGCGCGGGCCGGTCGGGCTCGAAGGACTGACGTCCCAGAAATGGGTCGTCCTTGGTAACGGCGAAATCAGAACTTAAACCCGAACTTAATCCCGAACTTAACCACCTTACCCACCATGCTTTGGATCAAGGCTCTGCACATCGTTTTTGTGACGTCCTGGTTCGCAGGACTCTTTTATCTGCCGCGAATTTTCGTCAATCTGGCTCAGGTACCGACTGCGCCCGATGGATTCGGTTTGGGTGAAGCCGCGGCCGTCCATGGGGCCGAACGTGATCGCTTGCTAGGGATGGCCCGGCGTCTCTACCGGTTTACCCACCCGCTGATGGGCTTAGCGCTTGGATTAGGACTTTGGCTCTGGCTTGGAGTTGGGATTGGGTTGGGGCCGGGTAATGGATGGATGCATGCGAAACTGCTGATCGTCGTGGCCCTGATTGGTTATCAACTCTATTGTGGGCGCCTGCTCAAGAGCTTCGAGCGGGGCCAGAACCAACGAAGCCATCTTTGGTACCGGTGGTTCAATGAGGTCCCCGTCTTTGGCCTGCTTGCCGTGTGCATTCTGGTGGTCGTCAAACCCTTTTAAGCGTCCCTAATCATGCCCACCTTCGATTACTACTTCGCCGCCATTTCACCCTGGGTCTATCTAGGCAACGCGGGTTTGATCAACCTGCTTGAGCGCCATGACGCCCAGATTCACCTCCACGCCATTGATCTCGGTCAGCTTGGCGAGCACGGATTCCTCGCCCTTGCCCAGCGACCGAAGGCCCGCCAGAGCTACCGGCTGCTTGAACTCAAGCGCTGGAGTGAGCATCTGAAACAGCCCCTCCATCTGCACCCACGACACTTCCCGGTGGCCGCAGCGACCGCCGGACAAATGGTTCTGGCCGCCCAAGCCAAGCACTCAGGCCGGCGCGCGCTGGCGCTGCTGGGCCAGATTGGTCGCGCGGTCTGGGCCGACGAACTCGATGTCTCGGACCCCGACGTTCTGGTCAAGCTGGCCGACGGTTGTGGCTTCGAGGGTCGGGCGCTACTAGAGGCGGCCCCCGAGATGGCCGCCGCGGTTCTGGAGTCCACCGAACAGGCCCGCAGTCTGGGCGTCTTCGGCGTCCCCTGGTATGTGGTCGACGGCGAGTCCTATTGGGGCCAGGATCGACTCGACTTTGTCGACCGGGCACTGAGCCGCCAGAGTTCACTTCGCTGATTTAGTGCCCTGATTCACTGCGCTAATTCACGACGCCAACTCAAAACTCTAACCCCGAGACCTCGCTCAACCGTGCCTGTGCCGCTTCGCTTTCATGCCCCCTGTCCACGGGGCCTCGAATCTCTATTGGCGGACGAATTACGGGCACTCGGCGCAACGATCCTGAGTCAACCCGGAGGGGGTGTCCGATTTGAAGGCGACGCCGCCATCGGGATGGCAGCGAACCTCCATTCCAGACTGGCCAGTCGGGTGTTGCGCGAGGTCGCTCAGGGCGATTACCGTGATGAGCGCGATCTCTACGAACTCGCCTTGCAGACGCCCTGGGGGCGTTGGCACGACGCTCAGGCGACGGCGCGGATCGATGTGACAGCCACCCGGTCGCCGCTGCAGAGCCTGCATTTCGCCCTGCAGAGGATCAAGGACGGGTTGGTCGATCACCACCGGGAACACAGTGGCGAACG
>CAIPGD010000034.1 GCA_903864485.1 uncultured bacterium
ATTTGTCGGCCTGGACCGCTCAGCAGTTTGACCCCTGCCTAAATTGGGCCGACGTCGAGTGGATCAAAAATCGCTGGGGCGGAAAATTGATTCTGAAAGGAATTCAAGATCCTGAAGATGCGCGGTTGGCGGTAGCCTCGGGCGCCGATGCGCTCATCGTTAGTAATCATGGCGGCCGGCAACTCGATGGTGCCCAGAGTAGTATCGAGGCGCTACCGGCCATCGTTGCTGAAGTCGGGAATCAAATTGAAGTCCATATGGATGGTGGGATCCGCAGCGGGCAGGATGTTCTCAAGGCTTGGGCGCTTGGGGCGCGGGGCACTTATATTGGGCGGGCCTTTCTTTACGCCCTCGGTGCGATGGGCGAGGCGGGTGTAACCAAGGCGCTCGAGATTATTCACAAGGAACTCGACCTCACCATGGCCTTTTGTGGTCACCGATCCATAGAGACGGTGAATCAAAATATTCTTCTTCCGTGAGTCGCTTGCCGCTTTTCCCCCTGGGCCACGGTTTGTTTCCCGATGGCAGGCTACAGCTGCAAATCTTCGAAGTTCGATATCTCGATCTTATCCGGCGTTGCTTTCAGGACGGCACAGCCTTCGGCGTAGTCTGGCTATCGGAGGGCGATGAGGTTCAAAGGCCAGGGCAAATTCCAAGCGTTTTCCCCTGGGGTTGTTTGGCGCACATCAACGATCTCGTCACCGTGCAGCCCGCACTTTTGAGGGTCCGCTGTCGCGGTGGTCTGCGATTTCGCCTGGATGGAGTTGAAGCTGGACCTTATGGCGTTTGGTACGCAGAGACTGAGACGGTCGATGCAGATCCCGCCATCGATATCCCGCAAGATCTTCAGGGTCTGAGTGACCGGCTCGGGAAGTGGATTGCCCAAGCGCAATCAAAGGGTTTTGAGGACCGCCTGCCGATGGAGCCGCCTTATCGGCTCGACGAATGCGGTTGGGTCGCAAATCGGTGGGCAGAACTCCTATCGCTACCCGGCGAGCAGAAGCTGGATCTACTTGCCGAGATGGACCCGCTCCGGCGCTTACGCGCCATCAAGGCCTGCCTTGAAGATCCGGAGGGCGCCTAAACGTTGGCGGTTCACCAGCCGTGATGGTGATCGTGGTGATGGCGCTGCATGTAGGCGGGGGCATAAGTTTGTCCATAGTTCTGGACATACGCTGGCGCCACGCGATATTGCACGACCGGTGCAACTGCCTGTGGGTAGTAAGCAGGAGGGTAATAAGCGGGTGCCGGCGCATAAACCGGCCCTGTGACGTAGCCCGGCGAAACGCGGTAGGCGACACCGGGAGTTGCCATATAAACCGCGGGCCCGACGGGCGCAGGGAATGCCGCCGCCCCGCCAGCTCCCTGGGCGTTGGATGCAATCAGTCCGCCAATTAGAGCACCTGCCAGGGCGGCTTGTTCGCGGTCGCCCCAAGCGTGGGCGCTCGGGGTCAAGGCCAGCGCTGCCAAACAAAACGCTGCATTGCGGATCGATTGTGATTTCATGACCGTTCTCGGTTTGGGTTCAGAAACACC
>CAIPGD010000035.1 GCA_903864485.1 uncultured bacterium
CGGCCACGTTCTACAAATGGCGGGCCAAGTTCGGTGGCATGGACGCCTCGCTGATGGCGCGGATGAAGGAGCTGGAGGAAGAGAACCGCCGGCTCAAGAAGCTGTATGTCGAGGCGCAGATCAAGGCCGACATCGTTGCGGAGGCGCTCGCAAAAAAACTCTGAGGCCATCTCGCCGACGCGAGGTGGCCAGATGGGCAGTCGAGGAGAAAGGCCTGAGCATACGGCTGGCCTGCGAAGCGTTTGGCTTGAGCCAAAGTGGCTATCGTTACGTGCCGCAGCGCAACGTGGAGAACCAGCGCATTGCAGAGTGGCTGACGCTGCTGACCGACAACCAGCGCAACTGGGGCTTTGGGCTGTGCTTTTTGCACCTGCGCATCAAGCCCAAGAAGCGGATGGTGCGGATCAAGCCCGAACCACTGGCAGTGCCCGAGGTCGTGAACCAAACCTGGTCAATGGACTTCATGCACGACCAGCTGCAAGACGGTCGCAGCTACCGGCTGTTCAACGTGATCGATGACTTTAACCGCGAGGCACTGGCCATTGATGCGGACTTCTCGTTGCCCGCAGAGCGTGTGATCCGCAGCCTGGAGCAGATCATCGAATGGCGTGGCAAACCCACTACGCTACGCTGTGACAACGGCCCTGAGTATGTCAGCGAGGCGCTGAGCACCTGGGCTCGCGAGCAGGGTATTCGGGTTGAATATACGCAGCCCGGAAAGCCGCAGCAGAACGCCTATGTCGAGCGGTTCAACCGAACCGTGCGTTATGACTGGCTGACGCAGTACCTGTTCGAGAGCATCAGCGAAGTGCAAGAGCACGCAACGCGCTGGGCTTGGACTTACAATAACGAACGCCCGAATATGGCCTTGGGCGGAATCACCCCGAAACAACGGCTGGCCATGGCCATTTAACCTCTACTTCTCGGACCGCCGAAAAGAGGGGGGATTACCGTTCGCCGTCGAGTTCGTCGTCGTCGAAGTCGTCGGACATGGGTGGCTCCGCGTTGGGGATACCGGGAGGGTAATTGTGGTCAGGCTCAGGGGGTGAGCCGGTGGCGAAAGCATTGCGTTGGCGAACAGAGGATCGGCGCTTTGGTGAAATTGAACGCCGATATGGCTTCACGCCCTTGCCGAACAAGGGTCACGGACCACCATATTTCAGTTCTAAATGACTGCGACAAAGCGGGACAACGCCAAAACCCGCCCTTCAACTGACTTATATTTATTACTGAACAAGGACCACAGAAACACTTTATTCGGCTTCTAAATTATTTAGCATATTTGAGCAAACGTCAGAACAGCACTGCGCGCGTTTGAAGCGCGCTCTAGGCCTGCGCCCATTTGCTTCCTTCTGATGATTCGCTTTCTAGGAAATCTTTGAACCAGGCCCATTTTTCCAATGCAGACTCTGGCAGCTCCTTTTTAAGCATTTGACCCGCCAGGTTGGCATAATTACCATAGACCTCCTCGATTTTGCCGTGCTGATCAATATCAGCGATGTATTGGTCAAAAAGCCCGTTTACGAATACCTTCCCATTTCTTTTCAAGCACATACGCAAGCCAACTTGCGACGATTTAGTCGAGTCAATTTGAAAGCATTTATATGAATGTTTACGCCACCATTCCGCAGCCGACTCCGAAAGGACCACAATGGGCTCATTACCGCAATGCTCAAGTGAGTACGCCTCTTGATAAGCAGGACCGACGATGTTCGACTGAGTATGCCAGGTTTTTCCAATAGAGATTCCACCCCGAATAAGGTACCCGGCCTTTAGAAAGTAGTGCGAAAGCTGGATTGCACGCATAACTACTACAGAAAGCCCGTCGTATCCATCAACGTCAGTCGCTTCGAGCGGGGCGCTCAAAATAATGCAATCTGAAATATAGATGTGCTCAGGAATGAGGGCGGTCGCCACGGACGAACTTACGCTCGCATCTAACATTGGTATTGCCTCCGAAAGAAAACGAATCAGGCAATCTAGTTGGCTTAGTTTCCGATCATCCCGGACGGCAGCATTCACAAGGGCCTCAAAGCCAAGCAAATCGATAAACGCAACTGCACGATTTTCAAATTCCATTGCATCCCCACCCGACCAAGTTGGTCAGTTAGCTCACGAATTATGCTTCAATGCGGACTCTATCAGCACCGCGTCGGGCACCCGAAGGCGCGCGAAGACATCGCGCCTCAAACTCAAACCTAGCGACGCTTCCCCAAGCCGGGCCCACCTCCTTGCCAAGGGCGAGAGATGTTGCTTCCTTTTAAGATCGGCAAAGTCCCTTTAGTATCAATTTTCTCCAGTATTAATGGACTAGCCCCATGCTTTACGACCCGGTGAAGCCTATACAAAGGAACCTTGACCAAATCACCACAAAGCTGACACCTTATATCCGGAGATTTTTCGATGGCCGCTATCCATTTTTCCTCCCTCCTTTTTTCAAACCTCACTTGTTGCGGTGTCTTAGGCAGAGAGATTTCGTAAGCTTTTATTAACTTGGTAAGCTCATGCTTATCAAGATCATAGCGAAATTCGTGCGCGCTTTTTCTATGGTTGTTGAGCCTTGATCCCTTAATAAGTTCACCACATACCGAACAGGGGATTTTAGCTCGCGCGAGCCGCTGCCAGAAGTCCAATCGCGGATATCTCTGTTTCAAGGCTTAAAGCTCCCTGAGTTTCTTTAGTCAGAAATTAAAGAAAGACCTTAAAATGCAGATCCGATATAACTGCGCTTGAAAAGAGCCGCCCATCCGCTATCGCCTACCTAATATCAGGAAACTTTCAAAAAGTAGCCAAGTAGCTCACGGGGTCCAACTTACATCTTTCGTTGATGGCTCCTGCCAACGAAAACATTCGAGCTTTCTTACGAAAATCAAATAGGCGATACAAGCGAAACTGCTTTGCTTCGGCCTTTGAAACTGCTAGCTCACGTTTCGTTACGTAGAACGGGGCTTCTATTCCAAACGCCGTGGTCTTAACTTCAATAAAACGCTCACGACCGTCGGGCTCGAATGAGAGTACATCGTAGCCCAAGCCATCACCCTTGGTCGCGGACACCTGTTCGACCCTGTCTACCAGATGCTTTGCACCGAGCTCATGCAATCGATGTCGCTCGTAACCCATCACAAACTCTTCACCAGCCGCGCCAAGCGAACGATTTCGAGCTTCCAGAGCTAAATAGTCGCGCTTGATCCCAAACTCACGGTGGTGATACTTGTCGGCAGAAGGCGCAGACACCTTGGATGGCTTCGGCGGTTCCGACAGAAGCCCAACATACTCCGTAATCAAAGGGAGTGACGCAGGCGCCTCGACCGCATAAACAGCAGTCTTCTCGAAAGTTGCGTCTTCGCGCAATCTTTGCCCGACAACTTCAAATAGCAGGCGCTGATAATTCGGAAGCGGCTTGTAGCCATTGATCCAAGGCGATCCAAACTCCACCAAGATCGCACTGATGTTGCGATGCTTCATCTCAACGGATTGATCGGAACGACCGGCTAGCTTTGGCAAAAGGGCTTTGCGATGTGCGGTTTTGTTATAGGACTGCCCCGCCAGCTCTTGCAGGAGCATGTGGAAATAGTCGGCAACAATTGCCTCCACTTCAAAACGAGACCAATCAGCCATGACCATCTCCCGCTAGTGTGCGCTTTGTGTGACCTTTGCCGGCAAAATAATCCCCGTATTGACGAGGGCATCCAGGTGCTCATGGAGACTCTTCGGAAGCTGACCACCGCGAATTAAAACTCCAGCCTCCATGTTCCGTTCCATTGCGAAGTTAGTGAGATTTGCGCTGGTGATAAAGCAGATTGTCCGATCAGCAACAGCAACCTTTGCATGGACGCTGCCTTTAGGCGAACCATCGCTAACAGTGCTCCATGCATAAAGGCGCGCTGCCGGTACCAGCATGCTCATGTTGGCCAAGGCGTCTACAGTAATCTTGCCGCCATGCGCCTGTGACTGCTCAAGCAAAACACAAACCACAACGCCGCGGTGGCTTGCCTCATTAAGGGCATCCGTAACCGTCTGAACGTCATAAGCCACATAGCTGATAATGAACAACCTCTCCTGAGCGCTATTTATGACCTGTAAGAGCGCCTGTTCTGTCTGCCGAGTTGATACGAACGAGGTTGTGGGCCCCGTCCAAACAAGCTCGGTGGACTGTTGGTCGACCACCTTTGTAAAGACATGTCCTGCCGCCATCAACATTGAGGCAAGTTCATTGGCGGCGACGTTCGTCGTGCGCCAAGTTTCAATAAGCTGATCCACGACCGCAGCAGCAGCAGACGTACCGAGGACACCTAAAAGAGATCCAGTCGCCCTAGTGGCATCAGTCTGCCGAATCTTATTTGCAATCAACTGAATCTTATCTGGGGGGACTAACCAGACCAGCGCCGCCACCGCATCCAAAAGCTTATCCACCTAGGGCGCCCTTGAAAAACGCGCCATTTACACGCTCTAAGGTCGGCACTAGCAACGACCGATCAAGGTAACGATTTCCTCGCTCGCACGATGTTTCAGCAACCAAGCTACAAGCGTGACATGAGGCGGCGTGAAGTGATCGGTCCTTGTGAGGGTCGTGCTCTGAACAGAGCGGGTCAGAGGAACAGATCTTTGATCGGTTCAAGGCTTGCTCAAGGAGCCGGCCCAGGTTTTCTGGCTTACCCAGATCAACCAGCCCACCCAGCGTACCGTCGGAGTCCGCAGCTGCCGTGTAAATGAGGATTCCGGCTTGCGGGCTATCTCCGGAGGTATCGGCATAGATCCGCTCACGAATACTCGCTGCGTTGTACCCGCACTCCAGCGCCAGTTCACGAATCAGCAAATGCGAGAGCGTGTGGAGCATGGCGTACCGGATGCCGGGGTAGCCCTCATCAGGGTCTAAATGACGTGCTACTCGCCACCCCCTGTGGCCGCCGCGCAGCATCTGATCGACCTGGTTCACAGCAGGCAGCGCCTCCCAAGCGACGAGCGCCTGTTCGTCGAACTGAATGAAGATACCTTCGCCGTGGACTTGGTTAGCCGGAACCCAATCGGGCCTGCTACTTGAGAGGCTGGCCATCTTGGGGCGCTCATTTGGGTCCCCAGTTTCCTCGGGAGCCTCCACTCGGGTAAAGCCGAGCAATGCATTGACCTCACGCAGACGTTCCAAGAGCAGAACACGACTCATCTGCCCTGCGAAAGCCACAGGCGTGTCAACCTTCTTACTCATAAAGTGTGGGTAATCAGCCGGGGGATTCGGCTGGGTTAATGCGTCCCACTCCGGCCCCTTTATATTCGCTTCATCAGCGATGCCCAGTCCGTCTCCGGCGCGATGAGACTCAATGGCGGCCCATATTTTATTTACCGGATGCTTCTCAATTCCTGGCAGGGTGCCATTCTTCTTCAGGGCTTTTACAACACCCACCAACTCCGCCTCTGACTCCAGATCTTCAAACGATGATTCCCAACCATCAACCATGAGCTGACTGAGCGCGTCGTTGACCTGCGGAATAGCCAACGCTGAGAGCGTTATCGGGAACCAGCTGTTCGTAGCGCCCAATAGGACTGCTCGCGGCTCTTCGTCACACTTGCTGTCGAAGTGGCCAAGGTGTGGGTGCCGACCACGGCAGGCGGGTAGATTCTCTTTTCCAGCCTTGCCGAATGCCTGTGCCAAGCTCCTTGAGGTAGAGCACGTGTCGCACTTAACCCAAAGGTTCTCAGTCTGCAAAGACGCGCCGCTCTCGTAGAAGCGAAGTCCTCCGCTGCACGAACTGTTGCCACCGTGAACAAAGTAATGCCAAGGAAAGTCATCAAGATGACCGTTTCGGCAAGCTAAAAGGAAACGTGCTGGTACCGCATCTGCATCTCTGGCTTTTTGGTCGCCCTTTGATCCCGTGCAGCCCTTGTGCAAGAAGCAAGTACGCTCCGGCCTATAAGGGTCAGCTTTAATGCTGAATAGCTCATGATCAAAAGGCGAGAGCAAACCGCATTTCACACACCGCATCCAGCGGGGAAATGGCAGCACAGGTACACCGATGTTTGCCTCGGCGGAAAAAACATCTACCATCTCGCTCTTCTGGAATGGTGGCATGCGCAGATTCTCAACTTGCGCACCGAGCACCTTGCGAACGGCAGCCAATAGCCTTGCTTCCTGTATCGGCTGGCAGCGATCTTTCTCCCAACGATCAATGCCGAGCGTGACTACGGACAGGCTAGGCAGATCAATCAGCGCGCCAGGACCATAGGTCCAAAGCAATTGGCTGGGGCGCACCTCGCCGACCGGCGTCTTGTTGTTGATGATCATGATTAACCCTCATCCTTCGTGGCTGGACGAGGCTTCCACTTCTGATCATCCACTATGTGGTTAGTGCTCATGATCAAACGCACGCCCGGCTCAACTTCCCGCATCGACATTGGTACGGTCCAATTGTCCCAAGCCTGAATACCTGGCGGCTTAATCAAGGCAACAGTCCTGTCCTTATCGGGTCCTCGCTTCTCATAGGCCAAAATGCGCCCGCCTTTGCTGACCTCTTTAGCCCATTCGTCTGCGCGCTCTTTCAGTTCTGTTTCCGCAAGGTGCTTGCGCGAGTTATCTTCGGCGACATTGGCTGCGCGATTTGCCAGCACCTTAATGGCTTCAGTCATCTCCAGTTGGTTAGATGTCCCCAGTTGGCCGGCACCATCGTTCGGATTGAACGCGTCATTCTCTAGGCGCATCAAGCTCAGTAACGTACCCGTTAAGCCACGATCCATCGCACGCGGTGAGAAGGGCGTTACAGATTGAGCCTCGACGTGCTTGTAGAAGGTGGCGTGGTAGTGCTCGAAAGATTCGTAATGAGACAGGTCACGCGGTCTGGCCCATGTCAGCACCGTGCATACCAACCCAGGGAATGATCGCCCCACTCGGCTGGTGGCTTGGATGTACTCGGCGGTTCCTTTGGGTTGGCCGTTGACGGTCATCAACCCAAGGCGATTGACGTCCACACCGACTGACAACATGTTCGTTGCCAGCACCACATCAATCGCATGTGTCTCGCCCTTGTTCCAACGCGTAACAAACTTACCCGTCGAGGCGTCGAACTCAGATCTGAACTTGACCTCAAGGTTGTCAAGATACTTAGGTATGTCCTGACTTGATACGCGCGATGTAAGCTCGCAAATGGTGCTGACGCTGCGTTGCGCCAACGCAGGGCGGTCCACCATGCTCATCTGAACGCGATAGGAACGCGTCTGCACGTCGTCTTCAGCCAATCGCTTCATGCCACCCAACTCACGCAAAGAGTTGAAGTACCCGACCATCGTCATGTACGGATCAGCGGGTTCGCCAAAGTGGTCGAACAACTCCTGAGCTGCCGTCAAGAAAGCGGTATAGACACGAATCAGCATAGCGGGGCGTGAGCTTCCAGGAGAGCACACCCCTAGGTAACGCCTACCCGGCTTATCTTTAATTGATCTCTGGACAGAGAAGTAGTTGTCTTCGACGTCTAACCCAGACGGGGGGAAAATTGATATTTGACGATTAAACACGCCAGATATTTGTTGCCTAGCTTTTCTTACAGTCGCTGTGGAAGCAATGATCTTCGGCTTTACAGTCTTGCCATTGAGCGCCCAGCCGCAAAGCTCATCCACAGCAGTCTCATATAGACCAACCATCGTACCTAGTGGCCCGCTGATCAGGTGGAACTCATCTTGAATGATCAAGTCCGGCGGGCGAATGGGCTTGATCGTCTTTACCTTTGATGGAGGAAAAGACTTGTCTTTGGGGTGATTGCCACTGCAATCGCAACCCTGCCAAAGCAGCCCGTGGCGATCGCACTCTTTGGTCGCGCGACCAAACAAAGTTCTGACCTGGCCGCGCCAAGCCATCATGGCGAACTTATCTACGGTTGCGATCATCATCGAGGGCGGCCGATGGTAGATCTCCTCGTCTACCGTCAATACAGGAATTCCCAGCCCCTTCGAAAAATCACACCGCTTAATCGGATCACCGCAAAAAATGAGTGTCCGACCTTCATTCCTGTCGACCTTGACGTCACGTCCCGGCTTAATTTCATACCCGCACCACGGGCAACTGGTGAGTTGCGCGGGAGATGCAGCTCCAGCGTTGTATTTGCCGGGGTTGCGGGCATCCTCAATCGCACGATGGCTGTCCTCAGTCGTGCCCGGCGTCACCTTGTTGCCAACCCATAGGCCAATGGTGAAGGGCTCATTGCCAAGGGATTTATCGTCATTGTCCTGCGCTTCTCTGCGCAGCACTTCCATCGCGCAAATCAACGCTGTAGCACGCTGGAACTGCTGCAGCGTTAACAGGCGTAACGTGTAGCGCATAACCACGGCCAACCCACGCGAGCTATCAAACCCTCCAAGATTGCCCTGCATTCGCCGGATGGCCATGGTGAAGGCCGCCACCCCCAAATAGGCCTCGGTCTTACCGCCACCGGTGGGGAACCACAGCAGATCGGCATAGGCCTCGACGGGCTGGACTCGATCCGGATGACTCGGGTCTGCCAGTGACGGAATCGAGAGCAGCAAAAACGCCAACTGGAACGGACGCCAGCTGCGGTTCTTCAACACATCGAACTTGTCGAGGGTGACATCCTCGCCCCGGCGCATGGCCAGCGCGTATTGGCTGCGCACGCGTTGCGTCGCCATCGCCCGGTTGGCAAACCGGAATGCGGCCAGCGCTTTCTCATTGCCTTTCAGCGTGTCGATACCCTGCTGCAGGCGGGTGTGGATCTCCTGGCAGCGGTCCATGGCCTGTTGCGACTGGGTGTCGTAGCCGATCACTTCAGCCCCGACGCGAGCGCGCTTTTCATCAATCCACGCGGCGTAGTCCTTGGTCAGCATGCTCAAGGCGTCGACCAGCGGGTCGACTTCCAAAGTCGCCAAGCGCTGCATATCAAGCAGGCCGCTGCTGACCATCTCGCGCATCGCCGGGCGATCGCTTGGATCAAGCCCGGGCGTCTCTGTCACCTGCACCTCGTACTGAGGCATCACCTTGGTTCGCACCTCGGTGGCCAGCGTCACGTCGTCTGCCGTTTCGGCATGAACAGCAACGCCATGGCCCACGGCGAACTCGACGCGGTTGCGGTAGATCATCTCCAGCGCTTCGCGCTCCGGGTCCATTCCGTCGGCGTCGAGCACCGGCCTACGCCGGAAGATGGCGCGCTTGGCGGCATCCTTCTCCGAACGAACGATCAGCTCGGGCTGGAACACCCACGCCGTATCGCGGTTGGTGTCGGGCTCTTCCTGTGCATTCACCAGGAACAAGGTGACCAGCCGATCGCCATTGGCATTCTTGGCCCGAATGGAACCCTGCACGCGCACTTCGGGAAACTCGTTGTCGGGAGCCTGATGCGGGATCACGCCTTCGGCCAGCGGCAGCACGATCTTGCCGCCACAAGGAATGCGTTGCCACACCTTAGCCTTGGTCTGCACTTCCGCCCCGGTTTCCTTGTTCTTGCGGGTGCGGAATATCTCGTGCTCGTCACTGCGCTCGTACCGACCCCAGCGCGCCTCGACTTCAATCCGGTCAGCATCGCCATCCACGCAGAAGGTCATGCCCAAGCTGCTGGGCACCAGCGACTGGTTGCTGGCGGCATCGATCTCGTCAGACGAATCCGACTCCGGTTCCACACGCCCGGTGGCCGTTCCAAACTCCGCGCCCGGCTCGTGCCGTCCGGGAGCCCTGGCCTCGGTGGGCTCTTCGGTGTCGTCATTTGCCAGGGGCCCGTCCAGCCCCTCAATGCCGCCCTGTGCGGCCTCACGCGGGGCAAGTTTGCCAACCAGGTAGCGATCCCGCACACCCATGTCGACGATGCGTTCACGAGGGCCGTCAGCGGGCCCGAGTAAGTCGTCCATAACGGCCAGTTGCAGCAATTCGCGGATATAGGCCTGATCCTCGATGGTCGGCACTTCGGCGATGGTCTTTTGCAATGCTTTGGGAAGCGACTCTAGGAAGTCCGTCCATTGAATGCGGCCAATACTGCCGGTGGATGGCGGGGTAAGTGAGGTAAGACCAATCGAGACTGCCGGATCGACCAACAGCATGCGGTCGAAGTAGATCGTGGCGGTTTCCAGATCGGAACGAACCCGCAGCACCCGTCCGACCCGCGTGATGTGGGCAGTGGTGTTCAAAATCAACACCCAATCGTCATCAGCGATGCCTTGGTACAGCGAACGCTCGCCCTTCAGTCGCAGTGTGTACGGTGCCAGCGTGAGATCGGCAACAAGGCCATGATCAATGGCGATCCATGCGTTAAGCGTTTTAGTCATGCTCTGAAACCTCGTATTTACGGACTAAAGTTCGACTCGCGAGAAATGCGGATAGATGCGGTAGAACTTCCTAAACACTTGGAATGGGTCCTCGCCGAGGCCGGACTCCGGTAGCTCGAATCCAAGTTTTGTCTTGGCGTCGTCATTCGATTCCATGGTCAAACGCTCTAGTGTCGACAGCGCCGGCAAGTCAATGCGAAGAGGCTCGCTTGGCAGCGAGTAGAACGGCCAGCCTTTCAGGAGGGCTTGAATGGCAGTGTCATTGACCGCACATACAACGAGCGTGGCGGTGACCATGGGCTGGCCGTCCGCGTAGTGTGTGCTCAGCCCCCACACCACGGCCCGATCTGCGTGGCTGAGAACCTCCTTCTCGACAGCCAAGAACAAGGCGCGAAGGATGCTTTGGCCGTAGGTTTTCCTCTCCATACCCGCTGCAGTGATGTCAGTCGGGCACAGAGATCCAAGTCGGTCCTTGAACTTGTCGAGACGCCAATCCAACAGAGCCTGGCCCGAAAGCTTTGGGTTGGGCTCCCCTAACGCGCTGGGCTGCGCGTTGAGCGTGACGCGTAAGATGCTGTTGAGCCTCACCTCTCCGACGGTGCGTGCAAAACGTCCAATTTGCTCGACAGGCTTTGGCGCCGTGTAATCAAACCAGATGATCGCAGGCTGATCGAAATTGTGTGCATCAAGGTATTCCTCAAGGCTCGAGTGCACGCACTCTACGGACGCTGTTGGACGGTTGAAAAGCTGTCGCTTGTGAACCTCCTGCTCGGATTCCACACTCGTCATACGTTCGATGCCGAGCCGTGAATGCACAAGCCTGAAGTCTTCAAGGAACGATCCGCCAAGCCCGATGTAGTGGTGCCCCTCCAGCGCCAACGCTGGCGAAAGGCGTGTCAACAGCGACAAGAACAGCTCACGATCTACAGCTTTATTTGGCCGAAGCTTGTACGGCACGGAAGATCCGGTGCTCACAATCAGCTCACCCGCTTCTTGGAAGGCCAGGCAAGCTCAAGCTGGATCATGAAACACTCGTCGCCGACAGTTCCGGCGCTCACTTCGGGATCGTCGAACAGCATTTTTGAGATGGCTCTCACCTCTTCAACTGGCCGGGAAAACACGATCTTCTTGGACGAAGGCTTCTTCGCCTCAGGCTTCGGCAAGACACTGTTCTTCTTCGGGTTGAACTCGACCACATTAACTTGCGAACCGGCGCTATTTAGCGTGATCGACGTTCTAGCTGTACTTCGCGAGGCAACCGCCGCAATCGCCCTACTCAGTGACAATGGCTGCGCGTCCTGCCAGTAGCTCTGTTGATCAGAACGAGGATGGTTCTTCCAGTCGTTCGTATACGAAATCCATACCCGCATCCCCTCCTTCATTTTCACGAGGGACTCAAGCCAGAGTTCCGACGATGCATCAAGGGCACGCTTGGTAGTGGTGACAGGAAGCTTCATCGCATCTTTTGCGCGAAACTCAATGATGCCCGTGATGACGGCGAACTGCGGGTGGTAGAGCGGAACAAGCGGTAGATCGCCCCAACCCGTCAAACGGCTCTTGTCGCCGACGATGACTGCGCGGTCGTTGCAGAGCACCGTCCAGCCCGCCGTGGCCGATGCGCGCTGACCCGAGAAGTCCGCGTCATCGTCAGTGTCGTCCCCTTCAGAGCGGCGGCTCGTGTTGAGGCCGACAGTGATCGATACAGTGACGTCCTTATCTGTACGTTGAAACACGTAAGGTGCCGGGCCATCTTCTCTGGGCGAAACGAGTACCTCGACATGGACAGGCTTCACAGCCTCGTCGTTGAGTTCGATCCTGAATCCCCACTGAAGGAACATCGTGAAGTGCTGTGAGATCGCCGTGATTACCTCATTCACGAAAGCGGAGTTCGCAAAGTGTCTAGCAACCCCCTCGTTCAACTCGCTCACGAAAATGGTGGTTCCAGGCTCTTCGAGTGCTTCCTTCGCCTCGGTGGGCTCGTGAATCGGAAGCGGATCCCAGTTCGTCGCATCAAGCCATGCGGCCGTAATCGGAACCTCGTACGTATCGTTGCCGTGCCGGGTTTTCACGATCGAGTTGCGGCCCATCTTGAAGATCGCCCTCTTCATGCCAACGCCGTACATCCCGATGGTTTCTGTGTCGGCGTCGCGGCTATCGTCGGCCTCCCGCCCCATTTTGAACGCGTAGTTCTTCGCGACCTCTCGGGGGATGCCACCACAGTTGTCCTCAATGGAGAAGTGGTCCTTCGAGAGCCTAATCTTCACCCAGTATTTCTCGTACGTCGGCTTATCGCCATTGCTCTGGCGAAGAGCGCCATCAAGGCAGTTGTCGATCAGGTCGAGGATGGCATCCTCAAGTTTGATGTCGCGCGTGAGCATCGACACGAAGAACTGTTTCGTCGGGCTCGCCTGGGCGGTATCAGTGCTAATTTTTGTCATGAACGGGTTCTCCGTGTGCAATCAGATCTCATCGAAGCGATGGTCAGCTCGAACGTCAGCGTGGCCTGAATTATTGTCATGACGTCCCAACGTGATGGGCGTCCCGGTGGCCGGGCTGGATGCGATAGCGTGCGCCGCGCCTCTCGCCTTGGCGTTCGACTCTGCCGCCCGAGATTAGGTCGGAGATCGCGGCGTTCCACTGCCCGTCGGTGATGCCGGTGGCGGCGAGGACGTCGGCCTTGGCGTGCCAGCCACCGTGCGCATTCAAGAACCCTAGGATCGCTATAGATGGCGTCGCGTCATTGACGGTTGCGGCCACGCTTGCCTCAAAGTCTAGTGAAGGTTGAGCCATTGCGGTGCTGGCGCCGCGTCGGGGAGCGCGCGTGCCAATACTGCTATGCAGTCCTTGGGAAACTTCTTCCTCGTATTGTTGATGATTCAGTTCCGATAAGCGGCGCAACACTTCGAGGCGCACACGACCGCTTATGGTGAAGCGAACGCGATCGTTCTCGGGCAAATACGGAACTGCGTGGAATCCGTGCTCTAGGTCGAGGTCGTCCCAGCCATAGGCGCGAGCGACCGCGAGATCAATATCACGATGTAGGCCACGCATCCCCTCGATTCGGAAATCGTCGTCTGACTGGTCATGGAACCGGTTGTAGAGCTGGGTTAGGCCGAACGCCTCATCCGTCATCAATGATTCTCGGTGCGAGTGGTAACGCTCGCCTAGGTTCTCGAGTTCGTCATTGCCGTCCAGGACTGGCATGGGCCACGTTTCAAGAACCGTTGACGTTGAATAGCGGAGAGTTGATGCCCCCAAGGTTCCGCACAGCCATCTCGCCCATACGTCGTGTAGGGATGACTGCAGCACAGCTAGCTCAGCGAAGCGCTCATAGAAAAGCACCTTCACCTGCATGTTGTAGACCGCAGATGTTGAAACTCGACTGACGCATAGGTATTTTGTGACGGACGCAATGGCTAGCACGAATTGTTTCTGAACGAACTCCCGCATTAGCCCTGGGCGGAGATCCCAGAGCTTCCAGAAACAATCTTGGTGAATCTGGCCCGTCAGTCCATCCCGGTATGGCTTGACCAGTTCCTCCACGCGACGGAACGCCGCTCCGTACTCCCGTGCCTTTTCTTCCGACCAATCCCGGAAGTAGACGACCCATCGATAGGGCTCCAACCTCGGCATGGTGTTCAGGTCTTGTCCGTTGAACAGCGGGAAGATCACCTCTGCACAAGACGGATCGGCTGCAAGCATCTCCTCGCGTTCTTCGGTTGTGAGTTCGAAGCCACGCCCCATGAGGTCCTGGCCCTGCGAGAACTTCCCCTTCAGCGCCTTGAGTTTCAACGGGCGCTTGATCTGGAAATCCTCTTCCAGTGCACCGTTGATAGCCGACACCGTTCGATCGTCCAAGACCCTCTGACCTTGCCAGTCATTACGAGCAACCCATGCAATCGAGACGACCACGGCTGCATTGCCCGGCCAAACCATCCGTGAGCATCCCCGATAGACGGCTCCACCCATTCCGATGATCTGATCCAGACAGACGACACGAGAGCCAGTCTCCGTGATCGACTTGGTGGCCAACAGACCGAAGCAGCCGTTCGTTCCAAGCAACGAAAACGCTCGCAAATAGAAATAGACGCAGAGGTCGGGGGAGCCCGCCACGCCATTCCGTATCAGCCTCAAATATTCTTGGTACGTCAGGCCGAAACGACGTCCAATCCAGCGCCCGCCACTGAATGGAGGATTGCCGACCATGCCATCGAAGCCGCCGCGCTCAGGCGCGAACACCTCTGGAAACTCCAGCAACCAGTGGAAAGGCCGACGCGCGGGTTTATCGCCTAGCAGATCGGTCGAGAGCGCGTCGATCGACCTTCGGCGCATCGAGGCGAGCACGTTCCGGTCGCCGTCGATGGCTTGTCCGGCCTGGATGGTCAGCGACGCCAACGCGTTCTCCAGCCCGGTGCCATTGCCACCCGATGCGAACACTTCCCCGATGAACGCGTCGCCGATGCTTTCCGGCACTTCTAGCCTGCGGCGCACGTCTTCGTCCAGATGCGCCATCGCCTCCACATCGCGGATGTCGCGGATGGGCGTTTCGCGCAGGCGCGAGCGCAGTTCGATGGCCTCGCGAACGGCTTGCTCGACGTTCTGGCCAAACAGGCGCAGTTGCCCCTGCCCGGCGGGGTTCATCGAAAGCTGGGTGAGCTGATCCAGTCGATAGATGCCAAGCAGGCTGTCGCCACAGCGTAGATTGTGGTCGAGGAAGCCAAAGGGACGGCCCTTGGCCAGCGTCACTAACCAGATCGAAAGTTTGGCGAGTTCAACCGCTAGGGGGTTCAGATCGACGCCGTACAGGCAGCGTTCGGCGATGAGACGGCGTGCGATCACTGTGCGTGCTTCACTGTCGCGAGGCAGTGGTTCCTTGGCAGCCCCTGCCTCCAGAACGTCACCATCCACACTCACGACCTTGCCTAAGGTTTCGACCTGAGCCCATGACTCAACGAGGCGATCGGACAACCAACGGCAGGCCTGCACCAGGAAGGCACCTGAGCCCATGGCCGGGTCGCAAATCTTGAGGTCAAGCAGCTCAGCGGGCGATTTCAGTATCCATTGCTCGCGCGGCGCTCCCTCTGCTGGGCCGGCATAGGCCACCGGCGTGAGGGTTTCGGCGACGATGGCTTCAGTCAGGGACTTCGGTGTGTAGTGGGTGCCGGTTTCGCGCCGGTCGGAACCGGTGGTGACGATGAAGGCTCCAGCGGGATAGACCAGTGGATAGCCCCATGGATCGGTGCGCAGCAGATGGGCATAGGGTTTGACGCGGTCGCGCAGCTTGGTGTCGCCTTGGCAAGCGGTCAGCAGGCGGTCGGCCAGGGTGTCATCGACGGCTTTGGCCAGATCATTTCGCACCCGGCTGGCAGAGCTGCCGGAGCGCTCTTGCAGCAACTCGGCCAGTCGAGCCGCCCCATCCAAGCGTGCCGAATCCAACTCGGCCAACTTGACCCATGGGGACTTAGCGCTCTTGGTAGCGTCCAGTTCCAGTGTGACTTCATCGGTGCGCTTGACGGTGCGTTCGAGCAGACCCTCGTACACGTAGCCGATCTGTTCGACGTCCAAAGCGCGGTAAGACAGTGTGCGGCCTTGGAATTGCTGGATGGCTTCCAGCAACAGCAGCACGGTGCGGTTGTCGATGGGCAGCGGCTTGGCTGCATCGCTGCGCCAGTTGGAGCCTTTGGCCCGCCCCTCGAGGAAGGGGAAACGGTCGGGATCGAATAGCGAACCGCCCAAGGCTGGCAGGCGCAGGTTTTCATGTTCGATACCGCCGAACACCGCGCGGAAGATCGCCAGCAAGCGCGACCATGCGTCCCAGCGGCGTTCGAGGATTTCTTCGGATTCTTTGCGCAATTGCATGCGCAAGGTGGAGAGTGCGTAGTTGGCCTCGTAGCGTTCGTCGCCCATCAACAGCAGGCCACGCTCCTCGGCGGAGAGCAGGAACACCAAGCGCATCATCACCGTCAGCGCGGCCTCATACAGCTCGGGCTCTTTGACGTCGTGCAGAAGCTCTCGATTGCGGTCCTGGTCGGCTTTGTCGAGGGTCTGAATCAACACCTCGACGGCGCGGCGTACTTGCTCGCCAAGGGCGTCGGTAACTTCGTCCTGGAACTTCAGGGAGCGATCGAATAGTGCGGGCAGTTGTTCGGATTCATCGACAAAGAAGCGACGCATGCCGACCAGGTGCACGAAGGCCTGCAGGGTGATGGGCTCCTGGCTCCAGATGCGGGCATACCAACTGGCGAAGGTGGTGACGGCACCCACTGGGGCATCTACCAGCATCCAACGCTCGCCGTTGGTCACCAGCCCGAGCCGACAACCCAATGAACGACATAATTGCACCATGCGATCGGCGGGTGTGGCGGCCCAGCCGTCTTGCTTCAAGGTGGTATCGAGATCGACATCCTCCGCATAGGTCTGAATCAGCAGCATTGGCTTGTTGGCACGCTGCTCATCTGTCACTGCAAGATTTGGCGACAGCTTCACGCCGTGTTCCGGCAGACTGGTTTGGAGGTTGGCGGCGCACCAGTCGCCGCGCTTGAGAACGTCGCCTCTGCCGTCTTCATCAAGTTCGAGACCGCGCGACAACACTTCGTCGATCCATGCCGTGTGCAACTCGGCGAACTGCGCGTCTTCCAGCTCCAGCGCTTCGCGCCATTCCTCGTATGCTTGGCGAAGACGTCTGCGCTTGGTGGCATCCAGTTCTTCCAGCCCTTGTGGAAAGGATTCCTTTAGAACGGGAACTGCGAGGAAGGGGCCAGAGATCTCAATCAACGATAGCCAATCATCATGCACGCTGGGAGCACTCATGCCGCACCACCGTGAACGGCAGATGCAGGCACCAGAAAGATGACCGCGATTGGGAAGGTGCGGTCGTTGAGTTTTGCGTAGCGGGTTTCGATGGCTTCGGCCTCCTGCTGGCGCTCGACAGGAATGCGGGCAAGACGCGCTTCTAGTGCGGCGGTGTCGCGCCTGAGCTGTGTGCGTTCATCCTCTGAAAAAAGTATGAATTGCTCGGGCTGAAGGTCCTTGTTGAGCTCGGTCCGAATTGCGCTTTCCAGCTCATCAAGCACAGAGCCAATGTCAGCCACTTCCTGCTGCTTACGGGATTGCAGGGTGTTGGTCAGGAACTTGAGGCGGTCTTTCGAGCGGGCATCGACTGCCTGCAGGATGGCGCTCTGTGCGCGGTCGAAACGGGCGCGGATGGCATCAAACAGAGAGTCTGCGACGGTCAGCGGCTTGGCTTGATCCAGCCATTGCTGGACTTTGGTGACGCCTTCTTCGCGGCGGAATGCTTTGTCGCCCAGATAACCACCGGCTACCGTCAGTTCTTCGTGAAGGCGATGGTGATTGCCGCCCGTGACGACCAGCCGCGAGACGACGACTACGGCAGGCCCGTTGATCAAAACATCCGGCACCGAACGCACGGTGACGCGGTGCAGCTTCTTCACATCGTCTTGCGCCCAGACCTCGGCGCGCAGCAAGCGCAGGCACATCTGCACCAGTCGATGGTTCAGGTGAACCAGCACCACGTCGTCACGTCCGGTGGCGACAGCATGATCGAAGGTGATGGGTCGAATTTGCAGTGTGTGGGGGTGACGCAGCCCTTCGAGGCAGCGCGCCCACGAGCCCGACAGCGCGGGCATCTTGAATACGGTGCCCGCCGGGGCGTCAGCCAAGGCAAATGGCTCGAGTGGAGGACGGCCTGCCAACTTGAGGCCCGTCTTGACCGCCATGAGGATGTGTTCTGGCGCGAGGTGAAAATCCTGCTGCGTAGTCAGGAGCCGTTCGTGCAGTTTAGCGACTCGGTCTTTCAGTTCACGCTCGGCGCGCACGAAGCGGCGGGCCTTGGCAATCTTGGCTTCAGCAAGGCGGGTGTCGAGGTCTTTGAGCGAGCCCTCGATCAGCCCAGACATTTGTGGCGCGATGACTGGGTTGACACTGCCCATGTCCGCTCGCATGGATTCGAGTTTGCGCAGTGCCCGGATGATGTCGTCGCCATGACCGCCAACGGTCGATCTGCCCTGCTCGCCACCATCGACGGGGTGCCAAATCAATACTTCTTTTTGGCGCTGACCGTGACGGTCGATACGACCATTGCGCTGCTCCATCACGTTGGGGTTGTAAGGGATCTCCAGGTGGATGAGACAATTGCAGTAGTTCTGCAAGTCGATACCTTCGGACGCGGCATCGGTGGCCAGAAGGATGCGCACCGCTGCGTTCCTGGGAGAGGTTTGAAAGGCAGCTTTGACCTTCTCGCGCTCGTCCTGAGGCATGCCGCCATGCAGGGTGGCCAGTCGATCCCCACCGAAACCGTGGCTGGCAAGGATCTCGTGCATCCATTGGTGAGTGGTGCGGTACTCAGTGAACAAGATGACCCGACGATCATGCCACTGACCGTCCGTCTTGAGATTGGTAGTGAGCCAGTCGAGAACAGCCTTGGCTTTGGCATCGACCTGATTCTTCGCAGTCTGCGCCCAAGCGCGCAGCTCGCTCAGCATTTGTTGCTGCTCTTCTGTCAGCGGTTGCGCACGCCGTGAAGCCTCTTCGACAGCCTCGGACTGCGCGTTCTCGACCTCCTGATCGTTGGCGTAGTCTTCTTCGACTCGCAAGATGGCTTTGCGCAAAATGCGGTCGGCCATCGGATCCTTCTCTTTGCGTTGGCTGCCGTTGGCCAGGCTGGCAATGTGCTTCTCAAGGGTGGATGCGAAAGCTGCGGGAGAAGAAAAGAGCCGCTTCTTGAGCAACTGATTGACGAAAGACGTGCCGAATGCGTTGCCGACCTGTTCGGCATCCTGCTCGCGGCTCGCGCAGTATTCATTAAGCTTTTGGTGGATGGCTCGCTCTTGTGAGGAGTACGACGCCGACAGCGCTTGCAACTTGCGCTGCGCATAAAGCGGCTTACCTTCGGCATCAACCAAGTCGCTTTTGAGGCGACGGATCATGACCTGACTCAGCTGCTTTTCATTAGGCAGGATGTTTCGAGCGAAACGCTGGTCGTCCAGCAACTCAAGCAGCGAAGTGAAGGATTCGGTGTAACCGTTGTGAGGAGTGGCCGTCAGAAACAGGTGATGCTGGAAGTGTGGGCTGATTGAGCGAATGAAGCGCGTGCGCTGACTTTCCAACGCGTAGTTCGCGCCGGCGGCGGGTGCAATGTTGTGAGCTTCGTCGACAACAAGCATGTCAAATTTGCGAGGGTAGCTGCTATGCGCTGGCAAGACATCACGCATGGCGCGTAGGCCTTCGCCACTCTTAACCCAATCCATGGATGCGATCAGGCGTGGATGAGAAGTCCAGGGGTTAGCATGGATGCCGCGCTCGCGGCGCAACTGCTTGATGTACGCCGTGTCGACAACCCGAAAATCAAGACCAAACTTTTCCAGCATCTCAACACGCCACTTCTCTTGGAGCGATGCAGGGCAAATGATCAGTACGGTACGGACACGATGCCGCAGCAACATCTCCTGGATTACTAAACCAGCCTCAATGGTCTTGCCCAATCCGACGTCGTCAGCGATGAGCAGATTGACACGGGCCATATCAATCGCCCGGACCAAAGGGTCGAGCTGAAAATCGGCGATAGTTACGCCGCTACGGAATGGTGCTTGAAGAAATCCTCTGTCGGCATTGGTAGCTGCGCCCCAACGGACAGCATCTAGAAACGCTTCGAGCGTGTCTGAGTCGTCTTGGCCTGTGATGGAGGGCAAACCGGCACGCTCAATAACTTGTGCGCCAGGCTCAATCTCCCAGACGACCTCCAGCTCTTCACCGAGGCCATCTTCATCAACCGACGTTAATGCAACTAAGTGCTGCGCCCTTGCTGCTTCATCTAACTGCGAGGACACAACGTCCTTAACGATCCAACTCCTCATTCGCACCGAGACCAATTGTCCTGGCTCAGGGGATGACCTATGGCGCAAGGAGCTTTGATTCATCTGAAGACCTATGCGCCCCGGTACGAGTCGCCATTTAGAGAGAAATTAAGTGCAACTTTATGCTTTTAGCGATTGCACGCCCCAGATCAACAGGGACGGCGTTACCGATAAGCCTACCCATTGTTGTGAAGTGCACAGGGTCATCTTTACGAACGAAGAGGTAGTTTTTCGGAAAACTTTGCAAAATCGCAGCTTCTCTCAAAGAAATAGCCCGATCTTGATCTGGATGCCCGAATCGACCATTTCCAAAGCCAAAACACTGCGTAGTCATAGTGGGTGCGGGCTTGTCCCACTCCATTCGACCATATACCGCAGGATAGGTCCGGCCGGTATCAGCCTTGTGACATTCATTGATAAGGCGACGCGGCCAATCCCGCCAAGTACCTCCGGGCCTAGATGCTCGAATTCTTTCTACGTTTTTCTTCGTGAGAGCAGCCGAGGCATGCAATCGATCGTGCGCCGAGGACTCTCCGGCACCAAGCTGACGCAACCGACCAATAGCTTGCTTTACTGTCTTAGGTTGACTGCATGTCGGGGGAATGAGCTTGATTTCACCAAGCTTTGATGCCAACAAAACCATCCGCTTCCGGGTTTGCGGGACGCCGTATTGCGAGCTATCTACAACAGCGCTCCAAACTGAGTACCCAAGACCTCTCAACTGCGCCTGGAAGTCCGCGAATACACGGTGACGAGCTACCGTTGGAACATTCTCCATCGTTACGA
>CAIPGD010000036.1 GCA_903864485.1 uncultured bacterium
CGCCGGTAGTGAGCAATGCGAGAACGACGCCGATCAGAGAAAGGGGCAGCGACAACATCACCGCCATCGGCGCAGTGAACGAACCAAACTGCATCACCCGGATCAGATACATCAGGCCGATCCCCGAGATCAGTGCAATCCCCATCTGGCGAAACACTTCCTGCTGATCCTTAGAAGCACCGGCGAGCTGCAATCCATAGCCCGGCGGGTAGTTCATCGCGTTCGCGATCTTGAGTGCGTCGGCCGTAACCTCACCAGCCGAACGACCCTGTACGTTCGCGGTCACCGCGACCGTTCGTTTGCCGTCGGTATGTTCAATCTTGGAGGGGCTCTTACCCATCGTCACCTTGGCGATCTGCCCCAAAGGAACAATCGAATTCATGCCGGTCACCGCGATTGGTAGGCGCTCGATATTCGTAGCACTCAGCCGGTCTTCAGGCGCGAGCCGCACCGCGACGTCGCGAGACTCTCCGGTCGGATCGACCCAATCGCCAACCTCCACACCAGCGAATGCAACTCTTAACGCGGCCGCCGCATCGCCAACCGAAATCCCCATCGAATTCGCCAACCCGCGGTTAAGTTCGATCTGGAGTTCATTCTGTGGATCCTGCTGAGAGAGTCCCACGTCGACGGCGCCGGGGACCGCGCGCAGTTGTTCAATGAACGCACTCGTGAGCTCGAGTAACTTACGCGCATCACTCCCAGAAAATTTGATTTGAACCGGCTTGGATGCCCCGTTGCTGAGGTCCTCAAGTACGGTGTACTCCGCGCCGACGAGTTGCGCGACTAGAGAGCGTAATTCAACGGCAATCGCCTGCGCCGAGCGCTGGCGAATTTCGCTGCTGCCGATGTTCACATAGATGCGGCCGCCCCCGGTGTTGACGAAGCTATTGGTGGCTTTAACTTCTTTAATTCCGCGTGCGAGCACGGCCGCTGCCTCGACTTTTCGACTCGCATAATTCAGGTTGTTACTTGCCGGGGTGCGTACATCGATCGCGATCGTGTCCCCGTCGTAACTGGGCAAAAAGCTACTGCCACCATATTTCGCATGAAGTCCGAGCGCGCCAGCAAGACAAGCGAGCGACAGCACAAACATCAGCGTGCGATGACGAAGAGCCCAGGCGACGATGCGGCCGTATCGATCAGCCTGCGCATCAAACCAGTGGTTAAACCGTTCCAATACCCGTCCGACACCGCGCCGTTCGACTTTTTCATGACCCGGTGGATCTCCCCAATACGCAGAGAGCATTGGGTCGAGCGTAAAAGAAATCAGTAGGCTCACCAGAACCGAGGCCACCACAGTCAGTCCGAACGGTCGAAACCACTCACCCGAAATACCCGGCATGAAGGCCACCGGGATGAACACGGCGACGATCGAAAAGGTGGTGGCCGCAACCGCCAAACCGATTTCAGCAGTGCCCTGCAGCGCGGCGTTGACCCGATCCACACCGCGTTCCATCGTACGGACAATGTTTTCGCGTACCACGATGGCGTCATCAATTAGAACGCCAATGGCCAGTGACAGGCCCAGCAAGCTCATAAAGTTCAATGTGAATCCAAACGCCCAGACCGCCACGAACGCGGCAATGACGGAGGTCGGCAGCGAGAGCGCTGTGATGAGCGTCGAGCGCCACGAATTCAAGAAAACATAAACCACGATGATCGTTAAGCCAGCGCCAAAGATCAACGCCTCCACCACATTGCGCAGGCTGTTCTGCGCGTTCTTGCCGCCATCCTGAGTAATCTCGAGCTGGGTGCCAGCGGGCAAAGTTTTTTTCACGCTTTCCACAAGATCACGGACCTCGTTCGCCACACTAACGGTCGAGGCCTCGCGTGATCGGGTGACGGCCAGGCCGACGTTGGGGTTGCCATTTCGAGTGCTTAAACTGTTCAGATCGGCAAAATCGTCCTGAATACTGGCAACCTGCCCAAGACGGACCACTTCGCCGCCCATCCGACGAATGACGATCTGGCCAAAATCTGCCGGCGCTTCGATTCGACCCAGAAGACGAATGCTCTGATCTTCAAACTCACCGCGAATCTTGCCGACAGGCGCAGCCACGTTCTGATTGCGCAACGCATTGACCACTTCCGACACCGAGATGTTGGTCTCGCGCAGTTTCTGCGCATGCAATAAAACACTCAACTCACGGCGCAAAGCACCGTTGACATTGACCTGAGAAACCCCGTCGATCGCGCGAAATTTATCGGCAATCTGATCCTCCGCCAGACGCGAAATTTCGGCATGCGACTGTACCGAGGAGGACAAAGCCATCTGCATGATTGGCTGGGCCGATGGGTCGATCCGAATGATCACCGGCTCGCGCATTTCAGTCGGCAACTTGTAGCGGACCGTTCCGATCGCATTTCGAATCTCGTCAGTGGCCTCCGTTAGATTCTTCTTGAAATCGAAAATAAGCTGAAGATTGGCATTGCCTTCATTCGCGGAAGATCGCACCTCCTTCACACCGGTGACGCGGAGCAACGATTTTTCAATCCGGTTCAGCACTTCGCGTTCGACCGTCTCGGGCGATGCGCCCGGGAATGCAATGTCGACCACCAGCATGGGCAAATCGATATCAGGGTTTTGATTGACCTTCAGCTTGTTGAGGGCCATCAAACCCGCCGCCATCAAGGCGATCAGAATCACCACCGTCGCAACGGGCCGCCGGACACTAAAGTTCGACAGAAACATGGCTTACTGCCCGCCCGACGGGGGCTTAGGGGTCACGCTTGGAGTAACGCCCGCGCGCTCTGCATACGCTTGCGCTTCCGAAACTCGGCTACCAGGACTACGAAGCACTCGATCGCCGGGCTTTAGCCCACTGGCAATCACCACTCGGCCCGAGCGCGGATCGCGTTCACCCAACGCCACGAGCTGTTTGTGCACCTTACCGGCCTCGAGTCGCCAAACCGAGGTCTTGTCGCCCTCTCGCACGAGGGTCTCTTCAGCCAACATGAGCGCTTTGCGTGTCTGCGTATCGACGCGTCCCTCGGCATAAAGTCCAACGATGGGTGGGCGTTCCGTTCCAACGAAATCCACGATAACCGCGACTTGACGTGAAACGGCATTGGCCGCGGCATCAATCCGCCGAATCCGACCATTCAGTTCGGTCTGGCCATACCCATTGACCTTGAAATACACCGACTGGCCGGGCTTGAGCGCCTGCATTTGATCGGCAGCCACCAAGCCTTCAAAACGCATGCTGGCGGGGTCAATGACCTGGATCAGTTCCCGCCCGATCTGGACGGTATCGCCCGCCGATGTCTTTCGAGCGCTCACAACGCCATCGAACGGAGCCCTGACATTCGTGCGCTCGAGTTGCTGGCGGGCGGAAACAATCCGGGTCTTGGCAGCCACCCAATCGCTATGCGCATTGTTACGACGAACCTCAGCGTCATCGAGCGCCTGCGTTGACGTCATTCCCTGCGCCTGAAGTGATTTGAGACGCTGCAGTTGACGTTCGGCGCTTTCAAGGGACTGCCCAGAGGCGCGCGCAGACTCCTCAGCGGCGGTCAGGCTGTCGCGTATCGACGTGTCGTCGAGCACTGCCAGAACCTCGCCCCTTTTTACGGGATCTCCGTTCTCCTTGGCGACTCGCAAAACGACCGCAGACACCTCTGCGCGCAGATCGGCGCGACGCTCCGGTTGGATTGAGCCCGTCACGATCGGCCCCGTTGAAAGTTCAGATTGCCCCAGCACCAGGATGTCTTCGGTCCCTAGACTGAGCGTGGCCGGAGGCTCAACCGACTTCTCGGGTCCACTTTGAAAACGACCACACGCACTGAGAGTCACAGTGAAAAGCACCGCGAACATCCGGACTCGAGTACGGGTCAAAAGCTTAGGGGTCTTGTGCAGCATTTGAGCGTTCTGTGCGTGGAATGGAAGCGGTCGCAAGCATACTGTTTGTTACAGACACGAACGGCTTCGCCACGTTGATTTCCATGTTAATCGAGCATTCTACCGCCGCCACCCTCACGATCGACCTTGGGGCCATTGTCCAAAACTGGCGCCTTCTTGGGGCCCAAGCCGGCAGTTCGCAACCGCCCGCCGCGGCCTGCGCGGCCGTGGTCAAGGCCGACGCGTATGGAATTGGACTGGCCGAGGTCGGGCCCGCCCTTTATGAGGCGGGCTGTCGAGATTTCTTTGTCGCACTCGTTGCCGAAGGGGTCCAGCTGAGGACGTTGATTCCGGGGGACGCGACCGTCTATGTCCTACATGGCCCACAACCCGGGGCGGAAATCGATTGCGCGCAACACGCTTTGATCCCGGTCCTTAACAGCCCCGATCAACTCCAACGCTGGTCAAGTCTGGCGAACACCCGCGGCGAGCACCTGCCTGCCGCTTTGCAGGTGGATACCGGGATGCACCGACTCGGGTTTGAGGCACGAGACTTTGAAGCCCTTGACGGCGATTCCTTTACATCGGCAACACTGGGCGGCATCAAGCCCGTACTGCTGATGAGCCACTTGGTAAGCGCCGAGGATCCCGCCGACCCGATCAATCGGATTCAGCTTGAGCAATTTGAAATCGCTCGCAAACGCTGGCCCGGCCTACGCTGCAGCCTGGCCAATTCATCCGGAATTTTTTTGGGACGCGCGTGGCATTTCGACCTGTTACGCCCTGGAGCGGCTCTTTACGGGGTGACGCCCGTCATCGATCAGCCCAACCCGATGCGTTCGGTCATCCGTCTGCAGGCGCCCATCATCCAGATCCGCGAGATCGAACCCGGGGACCGCGTGGGCTACAACCACACCTGGTGTGCAGGTCGTCCGACCCGGATTGCCACCCTTTCGGTTGGCTACGCAGACGGCTACCTCCGTAGCCTCAGCAACCGCGCGACGGTTCGATTCATGGGCCAGACCGCGCCGCTGATTGGTCGGGTGTCGATGGATACCGTCACCATTGATGTCACCGAACTACCTGAACACGCACTGACCCCGGGCGCCCAATTTGACCTGATTGACTCGGTTCACGACATTAATCAAGTGGCCATCGAGGCGGGTACGAATGCCTATGAGATCCTCACCAGCCTCGGCCCGCGATATCGTCGCCGATACTTAGC
>CAIPGD010000037.1 GCA_903864485.1 uncultured bacterium
ACCCGCTCGGTGAGACTCTGACGCTGATGATCCGACCCGGTCTCACGCCGGGCCAAGTCGCGAACCAGGCTGAGCCTTCGCAACAGTTCCTGGACTTCGGCCAGCGATCGGGAAGCCTCCTCGGGGTCGCGTGGCGTCGGGGGTTCGGACTCATCCAATGCAAACGGAAAATCGCTCATCGGTCGGTTCCAGGTTGAACACCGGGCGAAATTCTACGCCGCAACCCTTAGGGAAAGCCCGAACGCAACCCAATCGTGAGTCCCAGTTGGATCACCTGTCGAAGTCGTATCCAATTGAAGTCGCTGCGCGCACTAATAATCTGCACCCCGTGCGGGCAAATCCAGATCCGCAGGCTCGGATCTGCACGTTGGGCCGCATGCGATGTCCGACCGATCAAGAGGCGCTCAACCGTGGGGCTGAGCAGCCGCTGCGCCTCGTCGCGATCCTTTGCATGGACCGTAAACGCGCGCACCACAGCGCGTGAGCCCACCGTTTGCACTGGCGTCAAGCGCATAAATGCGGGCGACTGCTGGCGCGCATCACCACGAGCTGAGCGGGCGCACAAGAGGGCCAACGCCTGATCGAGATCAGGCGCTCCCAGCGTAAAAATCACCGAGCCCGGATCGCCAGAAGTGCCAGCAACCAGGCTCCAGCGCCGACTGAGAGACCGTCCCAAAATCGTGACGCCACGGTTTCCGACCTCGAGCCGCCAGCCGAGCCGATGGCAGCATCGCTCGAGTTGCGCGGTCTCCAATCGTCGCTGGCTGCGCTGCCAGCGTGCCCACCAAATCCAGCCGGTCAGGCCAGTCACCGCGCTCACCGCCGTCAAGAGCGTAAGGATCGCGAGAGCGGAGGTCGGGATTGGAACGGGGGAAGAACTCATGACTGCAGCGATCATGGGGGCTCAGATTGCCCATTGCGTGCGGTCAAGGTCAGGCGTCAGCCACGCTCCGACCGGCGGTTCAACCCATGACGCTAGCACCCGACGGTGCGTTCATGGAATCGGCGCGACCGCCATCCTACGCTCGATGATCTGGGTCTTGCGGAGCAATTTGGGATCACTTCGATGACGATCGAACCACCGCGGATTGGGCAGCATGGCGGCCATCCGCGCCGCTTCGGTTGGTGCCAGTCGATCGGCACCGTGGCCGAAATGCTGTCGAGCCCCGGCCTCCGCGCCGAACACCCCGACCCCCCATTCGGCCACGTTCAGGTAGAGCTCCAGAATGCGGCGCTTGTCCATGACCAACTCAATCATGTAGCTAATTACAAGCTCCTGGGCTTTCCGCAAGTAACTCCGCTCGCCCGAGAGAAACAGGTTTTTGGCCAATTGCATCGTGATCGTTGACCCACCCCGAACCACCCGCCCCCGCTTGGCATTGGCCTGCCAGGCCAACTCCAGGGCGTCCCAGTCAACCCCGTCATGTTCGGTGAAATGCGCATCCTCCGAGGCAATCACGGCACGCTTGAGGTTTGAAGAAATCCTCGAATAGGGCGTCCACTGGTGACGCAATTGAGCCACCGGATCTTCACTGCGTAGTCGAACCAGTTCGGCCCGCATGAAAGCGGTCGTACTGGGGTCAAACCGGGACCACCAAAGCACCTGACCAAAAAACCAGACCTGCAACGCAAGCACCGCAACGGTCGCCGCCAAGACCAGTCGCCAACTCCAGAGCCAACACCAGCGCCCAAAGCCGCTCACGCCCCGGAACTCCCGGCCAATTCGGCGCGCATGGCCTGCAGTACCGGCTCGGTTTCGGGCATAACGCCACGCCAGACCCGGAAACTCTCCGCCGCTTGTTCTACCAGCATGCCAAGCCCGTCCACGCAAAGCGGGCAACCCGCCGCCTGAGCCTGTTGGACAAACGGCGTCGCGTGCGCTGCGTAAACCATGTCGTAAGCCAGCCGGGCACCTCGTAACAACGCATCGGGTACCGCCAGGCGCTCACCCTGTAACCCACCCGAGGTGGCGTTAATCACGATATCCACCGTCAAGCTTTCGAGGGCCTCCATCGTGACCGCCTCGACACCGGCCAAGAGCGGATCGGCGGCGAGCGCCACAGCCCGTTCGGGGGTCCTGTTCGCGACTGCAAGACGCCCGCAACCTGAGTCCAGTAGTGCAGCAAGCGCTCCTCGAGCAGCGCCACCGGCACCAAATACCAGTACCGAGGCGCCCGCCAGCGAAACCCCCAGCCGGGCGAGATCACGCAATAAGCCGATACCGTCTGTGTTGTCACCCAACACCCCGTCCGCACCAAAGACGAGGGTGTTCACGGCACCAGCCGCTTCCGCCCGTGGGGTTCTCTCGGTGGCATAGGTGTAGGCATCTTGTTTGAAAGGCAGCGTGATATTGAGCCCACGTCCGCCTTGAGCCCGAAAAGCATTGACTGTCGCGACAAATCCATCGGCTGGCGCCAGGATGCGTTCGTAAACAATGGCCTGACCGGTCGCCAGCGCAAACGCGGCATGGATCGACGGAGATCGGCTATGAGCGATCGGATTTCCGATCACGCCATACGCATCAACCCCCTCCGATTGGACCACTAAGTCGGCCGCTGCGTGGGCCGCTGCGTCGTCCTGCGCGTCGAGTCCGTCTTCCTCCGGCACGTCAACGCCCTCTCCGTCCACCTCCACAAACCGCGCGTGGATGGTCAAGTCGAGTTCATCCTGCTCAACCAGATCGATCACGATCCGCCGGCCTGGAGCGAGCATCGGCATCCCGGTCACCCGAAGGACCAGCGGAGCATGACAAAGGCGGGCCATATCGTCGCGCGTCACCACCGCTTCGACGCGAGTTAGCCCCTCCTGTTGCAACCATCGCAGACACCACCATCGCTCCATGCGGGACTGAAAATCCGCATAGGCCTCGTACTTCGCATCGAACGCCGACAACACTGCGAAAAGGTCTGAGTCGCTTCCGGTGTACGGAGGCGTACGCCCAGAAAGTACCGCGATCACCTGACGCTGATTGACAAGATCCACATAGCGTCGCAATGGGCTCGTGCACCAGGCGTACTGCGCCACGCCCAGGCCCGCATGAGGCGCGGCATGGGTGGCCATGCGAACCCGCGTTCCGGGTGGCTGAATCCGGTAAATCCCGGGAACCCGATGGTCCGCCAGCAGGCGACCCCAGCGAGCGTTTGCGAGGATCATCAGTTCGGCAACGATCCGATCGAGCGGGGCGTCACGGCGGCGTTGCACGATTCTGACCGTCTCAGCGCCATCGGGTTCGCGATCAATGTAGAACGAAAAGTCGACCCGATTACGCGGTTCGGGTTTGCCGCGCAGTTGATCGCGTTCCGCGCTGAGTGACAGCGTCAGACGCCAGAGGGCTCGCAGCGCAAACGCGTGGGGCAATTCGGTCGGCGCAGGGCTGTCGGGTAATTCATCGAGCAAGGCCTCCGTCACAACGCCCTCGAGACGATCATGGCGCAGGTTCTCGACAATCTTGACTCGGTCAACGCGCGAGAAACCATCGACGATTCGAGTCCCCGTTTCATCGAGGTCGACGTACATGGAAAGCGCTGGCAAGTGACGCCCGGCGTCCAGCGACCAGCGCTCGATGGCGTTGTCCGGGAGCATCGTGATCTTGTCGCCCGGCATGTAGACCGTCGACATACGAGCGCGACCAACCTTGTCGAGCGGCGACCCCGGTATGAGGTCACGCCCCGGGGCTGCAATGTGGATCCCAACCCTCAACCGCCCGTCAGCAAGCGGGGTGACGGAAAGTGCATCGTCGATCTCGGTCGTCGTCGAATCGTCAATCGAAAAGGCCTCGACGCCCGCATCGGGCAAGGTCTCGGGGATCGCCGCACGGAGGGCTTGCGCGAGGGAGTTATTTCCGCCGGATCGGGACCCACCGGCCAGACCGGATTGCGGGTCGGCCTGGGGGTTGGCGTAGGGGTCGGCGTGGTGGTCAGCGCTGGGGTCCAATCGCAACACCTGCGGCGGAAACCCACTACCCCCCGGGAACTGCTCCCGCAAAAAACGCCGCATGTGCAGCGCTCGCGGCGAGTCAAACGCGCCCAGTGCGAGCATGAGGCGCTCGGGTGAACGCTGCAGCTGCTGACAAGCGCGATCGAGCGCCTTCCACTCGAGCGACATTTTGTCGGGCGCAAATACCAGCGCATCGGCGAGCGCGCGCATTTCAGCTGGCAAGACCCCGGCGGTGATTTCAGCCACCCAGCCGTCCATCACCTCTTGTTGCTGGCGCTTTCGCTCCAAACCCGCCAAAGCCGCGTTGAGTTGTTCTGTCGAAGCCGGTCGATAACGCCCCTTGCCCTTGCGATGAAAATAGATCGGCGCACCATGTAGACGGAGCAACAAAGCCGTGGCCTCGACCGCAGTTGGCGCGCGGCCGTACCACTCGAGCGCCAGCGCATCAAACGCAAATTCGTCCTGCGGCGCGATTTCCCACAAAAATTTGAGATCAATCGCGTCACCCATCGTCTGCGCGGCCTGCATCAGATCGGCCGGCGTTGGGGTCTCAAAACGCAGCATCACAGCGGCCGCCTTGATCCGGACGCGGCGCCCGGTCGCGAGTTCAACTTGCAGGTTCGCACCGGCATCCGCCAGGACGTGACCGGCTTTGTAGCTGCCGTCTTCTTCGAGCAGAACGTTCATGGGAGCCCATCGCAGAGAGTCGGCGATCTTACCAGCGGGCGCTTTCAAAGCGCCGTCGCCGATCTGAAGGGTATTTCGGGCTAAAGTTCAGGCGCAACAGAGGAGGAAACACGATGGCTATGGATGTAATCGATTATCGAGTCATCGGCTCGGAGATGCAGTTCGTTGAATGCGAACTCGACCCCGGCGAAGCGATGGTGGGTGAGGCGGGTAGCCTCATGTACATGGAAGCCGGAATCACCATGGACACCCTGTTTGGTGACGGCAGTCAGTCTTCCTCGGGCCTGCTGGGCAAATTGCTGGGTGCTGGCAAAAGACTCCTGACGGGCGAGTCCCTGTTCATCACGGTTTACACCAACGCGGCGCCCCAGCGCCAAAAGCTTGCATTTGCAGCACCTTTCCCCGGAAAAATTCTCCCCATCGATTTGCGCCAGTTTGATGGCCAGTTGATCTGTCAGAAAGACAGCTTTCTGGCCGCTGCCCGCGGTGTCCAGATTGGCATTGCATTTCAGAAGAAACTCTCCGTCGGATTCTTTGGCGGAGAGGGGTTCATCATGCAGCGCCTCGAAGGCGACGGTCTGGTCTTCGTGCATTCGGGTGGCACCGTGGTCAGACGCGAACTGGCAGCGGGTGAGGTACTGCGCGTGGATACGGGTTGCCTGGTCGCGACCGCCGGGGCCGTTGATTTTGATATCGAGTACGTTGGGAAAATCAAGACCGCCCTTTTCGGGGGTGAAGGCTTGTTCTTCGCGCGTCTGACAGGGCCCGGAACGGTCTGGCTGCAGTCCCTCCCGTTTTCTCGACTCGCTTCAAGGATCTTCGCAGCCGCCCCCCAGATGGGTGGTCAACGCGAAGAAGGCTCACTGCTGGGCGCTTTAACCCCGGGGTTGGGAAACGTCTTTGATGGTGATAACGACTAGCAAAAACCAGCGCTCAGGAGGCAGCGGAAGCGCGATCCTGAAGCGCTGCCAGCAACTTCTCGTGAACCCCGCCAAAGCCCCCGTTGCTCATCACTAAAATACGGTCGCCCGGGCGCGACTGAGCGACCACGGTCGCGACCAGCGCCGCCAGATCTTCAAACGTTTGCGCCTTGTCGCCCAGGGGCTCGAGGGCCTGCGCGACGTTCCACCCCAAGCCTTTGGAATAACAGAACACACGGTCCGCTCGGGCCAGGCTGGCAGGGAGCCGCGCCGACATCGTGCCAAGCTTCATCGTATTCGATCGGGGTTCCAGCACGGCAAGCACCCGACCGCCGTCGTGGATCCGGGCACAGAGACCATCGATTGTCTGTTCGATCGCCGTTGGATGATGGGCGAAGTCGTCAATCACCGTGACCCGAGCCACCGTACCGCGGGTCTCGAGCCGACGCCGAACCCCCGGGAAACGCCCGGCGGCCTCGAGTGCTGCGGCGGGCGCGATACCCAGAGCGCGGGCGGCCGCCACCGCAGCCAGCAGATTGGCCCGATTATGCGCACCGGCCAAGGGCAAGTCACAGTGCCCAACGACATCACCATCCAACCGCACTTCGATGGCGGTGGCCTCGGCCAATTCATTTAAGACGCGGGCCTGCCAGCGGCCCTGGCGGGGAGTCTTGTGATCAGCGCCGTTGCTCGATGAATCAGCGTGTTCTCCGCCGATTCGCTCCACCGGCGTCCAGCAACCGCGCGCGAGTACCCGGTCGATGGCCTCGCTCGACCCATCGACAATTAGCCTGCCCGAGCTTGGCACCGTGCGGACGAGGTGATGAAACTGCGTCTCGATCGCGGCCAGGTCCGGAAAGATATCAGCGTGGTCGTACTCCAAATTATTCAGAATCGCGATACGCGGCCGATAATGCACAAATTTTGAACGTTTATCGAAAAAGGCAGTGTCGTATTCGTCTGCTTCAATGACGAAAGCCGCCCCTGTGCCCAAGCGGGCGGATACACCAAACCCGCCAGGCACCCCCCCGACCAGGAACCCGGGCGCAGCCCCGCATGCATCCAGAATCCAGGACAAAATCGACGTGGTCGTCGTTTTGCCGTGGGTGCCCGCGACGGCGATCACTGCACGACCGCGCAGCACATGCTCAGCGATCCATCGGGGTCCCGAATCGTAGGGCAAACCTTGGTTGAGAATTGCCTCCATTAGCGGATTGCCGCGGGTAACAACATTGCCGACAACAAAACAATCCGCGCCGCGTATCGCTGGGTCCTCAAGCTGACTCGGATCCCAGCCTTCAACCAGATCAATCCCGAGCGCCCTAAGCTGGTCGCTCATCGGCGGATACACATTGGCATCACAGCCCGTGACCCGGTGGCCGGACTCGCGGGCAAGGGCGGCAATCCCTCCCATGAAGGTGCCGCAGATTCCAAGAATGTGAAGATGCATGACTCGATAATTCTAAAGGCGCTCTGCGCCGCAGGCGTCACGCTACACTGTACGGCGTTCTGAACGCGGATGCGTTTTGCCTGACTTTGAGGAGACGGCGATGACAGTTCGCCGCGAAATGGCCGCGGTCGCGGCAGCTCTGGTTGCTGACTCGGGCCTCGACTATGGCGCGGCCAAACGCCGAGCAGCGCGTCACCTGGGGTTGGCGGACTCCTCACCCAAAGGTGCGATGCCCGACAACGACGAGATCGATGAAGCGCTGCGTGAACATCTGGACCTTTTTGACGCGGAGGGACATGAAGAGCGCCGGGAATCCATTCAAGTTGCGGCCATCGAACTGATGGAACAACTCGCGCAATGGTCTCCGCTGATTACCGGCGCAGCCTGGAAAGGGCTGGTGACCGAGCATGCCGTTCTCCACCTGCAAATCGCTGACGGCCACGCCAAAGAGGTCGCGATCGACCTGATCAATCGGGGCCTGGATTTTGAAGCGACCGAGACGACCGGATCCGGTGGACGTGGCCGTATCGAAGTGCTCGTCGGGTACTGGCGCGACTGGCCAGTCATGATCGCGATGCATCCGATCCATGACTTGCGCGGGGCGGCCCGAGAAGACGGCCCGCGCGGAGCCGATCGAGGACAGCGGGAACAGCTGATTGAACGCAGACGACGTCAGTGGCAGCCCGGAAAACCCCAGGGTCAGGCCCGCCCGGCTTTTCTGGTGGGATTGGTCATCCTTGTGATCGGCCTGCTCGCACTCGCGGCCGGACTTGGAGCAGGACTTGGATCGTCCTGGTGGAATCGCCAGGCCACACCAACCGCCGAGCCGGCGGTGCAAACCCTTTGGAGCCAACAATGGCCAGGCCCTGATGGTCAACCGAAGGCTCTTGACACCCTGCGCGGACAAATCACCGTGGTGAATTTCTGGGCGACCTGGTGCGCGCCCTGTGTTGAAGAGATGCCGGCGCTCTCAGCGCTCTATCAACAATTAAATCCGGCAATCAATCCACAGAAACAGCAAGCTGCAAGGTCTCCGGGACCACGTATTGAATTTATTGGCGTTGCCATCGACCGCGCCGACCAGGTCACCGAGTTCGCCGGGCGCACCCCGGTCAGCTACCCACTTGTGGTGGCTGGGGCCGCGGGCTCCGAGCTCGGCCGTGCCTTGGGCAATGACGCCGGGGCGCTCCCATTTACCGTGGTGATTGATTCAAACGGTCGGGTGGTTGAACGGACCCTAGGCGTCGTTGATCTCGAAAAACTACGCAAACTGCTCCAGCGCCTGCAGGAGAGCAAGCGTTAACAGTTGAGGTAGACACCCGCGAGGGTGTGCGGCAAAATTCGCGGCCTATGCGTGCTTCTGTGGCGAATAGCCTGCATCTCCCATTGATCGGCCCAACGCCAACTCTGGCTTTCGCTTGAAGGAGGTCCCATTGGATCTGCGCAAAATTAAAACGCTGATTGACCTTGTCTCAGAATCGGGCATTTCAGAGCTTGAAATCACCGAAGGCGAAGACAAGGTTCGAATCGTCAAGAACACGGCGGCGACCGGCGGCATGCAGCCCATGCCGCAGTCGTTTGGGTACTACCCCCAACCGGCGACGATGGTGACGAATGGGCCAGCTGCGCCCATCGAAGCGGAGCCGATCGAACCCGTTGTCGGCCACCTGGTCAAATCACCCATGGTGGGTACGTTCTATCGGGCCCCCAGCCCGGGCGCGGAAGCGTTCGTTGAGGTGGGCAGCCCGATCAAGGAAGGTGCGCCCCTGTGCATCATCGAGGCGATGAAACTGCTCAATGAAATTGAAAGTGATTTCACTGGCATCGTGAAGGCCATCCTGGTCGACAATGGCCAACCGGTTGAATACGGCCAGCCTTTGTTCGAACTCGAGTAACGACGCCCCGATGTTTGAAAAGATCCTGATCGCCAACCGCGGGGAAATTGCTCTGCGGGTCCAACGCGCCTGCCGAGAGCTCGGCATCAAAACCGTCGTCGTGCATTCCGAGGTCGACACCGACGCCAAGTACGTCAAGCTAGCCGACGAATCGGTGTGTATTGGACCGGCAGCCTCACGCGACAGCTACCTCAACATCCCGGCCATCATCTCGGCGGCCGAAGTCACCGACGCCGAGGCGATCCATCCGGGGTATGGG
>CAIPGD010000038.1 GCA_903864485.1 uncultured bacterium
CAGATCAAAGGGCAGGGGGTTCTTTGCGTGGTGGTGTGCGCGACCGGTCGCGGGATGAATGTTGAGGAGCCTATGCAGCGTGAATGCATCGAACTTTTTGGAATCCGGGCTGAGAGCGTCCCGCAGTCGCGCAGCCGCCTTGCCCGTCGGTGCGGCGAGTGCAATGCGTGTGTTGGGGCGAAGTCGGAGCATGCAATCGATCAATTGCGCTGCTGTCCGGGTCTTGCCTGTGCCAGGACCGCCACTGATGAAGGTCATTGGGTTGAACAGCGCCTGTGCGACTGCGATGCGTTGCCAATCCGGTGCGGCGCCGGATCCAGTCGGACTTGCTGAGCCAAAATCCGCATCGAGACACTCGCGAAATCGCGCGCTGTCGAGAATTTGAGGTCGAGGCGATTGAGCCCGCTCCACCAATCGACGGGCTAGCCGGCGTTCTTGCTCAAAATGTCGGTACAGATACAGGCGATCGCTGTCGTCCAGGATCAACGGCTTTGCAGGTGTTTGCATCGGCGTGCCGACGAGTTTCGACGCCAAAAGTTTGGCCCGAATGCCAGCGATGGTTTCGCCGGTCAGCGTGCTCTGCAAAGCGCTCAGAGGTAAGCAGGAATAGCCCTCGGTGGTGGCCAGGCTCAGTTGTTCGCCGACGAGGCGCAGGCAGCATGCGATCGCCTCGGTCTCATCAGGCCTCCTGTGATTGAACTTGCGAGCCCAACTCTCAAGTACCTCGCCAAACCCAGTGGCCAGGTCGAGCGTGGCGCGTGCGGATTCGTTCATGTCCGTGGCAGGAGTTGGTCGAACGCGTTGATGGTGGCGAACGGTAATCGGTGCGTGTAAACGCCCAGAGATTTCCCGTTGGAATCGCGCCAGTGGGGCCGCATGCCCCGCACAAAACCATAGAGGCACCCACCCATATGACGTTCGTAGTCATAGTCTGGTAGCCGCTGGCGCAAGTATCGATGCACCGCGACGCAGTACAGGAGCGATTGCAGGTGATACCCATGAGCTTGCATCGCAGCTTCTATGGGTTGGCTGCTGTAGTCCTGCGGGGCATCACCGAGATGATTCGATTTCCAATCCAGAATATAGAACTTTTCGCCGGATTGAACGATCAAATCGATGAACCCCTGCAGGTACTTGGGCGGTACACCGAACTGCAGCGAGGGCGCCGGGATTTGATACAAGCTTAGCCAGGTGTTCCATTGTTCAGCGTCCAATGGTGGCGCCATGATTCGAAAACCCAGCTCATTCAGGCGCTGTTGCCGGGGGATTTGGCTGAGAGTAAACCCGTCTGCGAGCGTTGTCGTCAGGACATCGCGGACAAGCTGTAGGAGCATTTCCTGATGCAGACTGTTGTTCTTGAGGCCAAACTGGACCAATGCGCGGCTGATCTCGGAGTCCCAGCCGCTTGGGTCCGTGAAATCAATCTGTTCGAATACCAAGTGAATGCATTCACCAGCCTTGGGGCCTCTTGGGAAGTACACGATATCCGTGGGTGCAGGGGGCGGGGGGAGGGGGGGGCGATTCAACTCAGGCAGGGGCATGACGATCGGACCGACATCGATCGCTTCGATATCGATAAACGCGTCATGATCTTCCCCGCGATCTGTCTTGCGATCTTCCTTGCGTTTGCGAGTCAGACTCGAGAAACTTCCCTCCACCCAACCAGGGTCTCGCCGTGGTGCCAAACTTTCCCACCTGGGGCCGCCGGTCATCGGCTCGGCTGTTATGGGCTCGGCTGTTATGGGCTCGGCTGTTATGGCTCGCCCTGACTGCACGGCACCTGCGATCGGACGAGGACTTTCGGACGGCGTGGAATATCCAATTTGTCCGTCGGCAGCCGCTGCGATCGAGCGCCACGCTTGTTCGATCCGCTCGACTTCTGGTGTCAGCTTTAACCATTCCGCACGGGTGAACCCCGCGCCGCCTGCCAGCCAATTCAACAAACTCGAATGGCTATCCTTACTCGGAACAATACCCCCCGACCGGTCGAACGAGCCGACGACCAAATAACAGCGATGAACCGCCCGCGTCAGGGCGACATACATCAGACGGATTCCCTCGGCCTCAGTCGCCTCGCGCTGGCGATCTTTCCGCTCGGCTGCATCGGGTGGGTCGAGCCTAAAATCCAGAACGGTCTGGCCTTGGCTGTTACGGTCTTCAATGGGTAGGGATCCTGACGTATTCTTCGGACCGTCAAGCCAGAGTAGCGGACAAAAAACAATCCCGTACTCGAGACCTTTAGATTTGTGAATCGTAACGATCTGAACCAGATTGCGATCTGATTCAAGGCGCAACTGGGCGTCCTCGGTCGAGTCGGGGTCTTCGCGCTGAGCACGCATCCAGCGCAGGAGTGCCTCAGGCGAGTTGGCATGATGGCTCGATCGCTGCAAGAGCTCGCCCAGGTGAAGCAAATTGGTGAGCCGGCGTTCGCCGTACACACATTCCAACAGGCGCTCGTCGACCGCCTCTTGCTCCCGCCAGCGTTGAAACATAAAAGCAAACCCCTGCTGACGCCAGTCATTCAGGTACTGCTCAAAACGACTGCTCCAGTCGTTGATGGTTTGGTCATTATTGCGCCAAGAAAGAACCTCATCAGCCCTCAGGCCCATCAGTTCAGTTGCGAGGGCTCCAAGCAGCAACCGTTGGCGCTGGCCGCGATCGGGTGGGCCCAAGATCGCCGCAAGGATGCGCTCCAGTTCGAGCGCCTCGGGGCTCGTCCACACACTGGCCTGAGACAATTCAACGCTCGGGATCCCCACTTGGCTGAGCGCTTCCCGAATTGCCCGGCCCTGATTGTGGCTGCGCACCAGGATGGCAATATCCCCCGCGCGCAGAGGGCGGCCCTCAATCTGGACTGGTATGGTGAGCAGTCGCGCGATCTCGGCAACGGTCTGGCGGATCGCCCATTGCTTGGCGTTGGCGCGCTTGATTAAGGCTCCTTTTTCGTCGCGGGGGAGAACCCAGAAGCGCATCGGCCATTGCGATTGGTGATCGTTGTTTTCAAGAAGAGGCTCCCGCTCGCGTGCACTCGCCTGAACCGGGCGGTAAGTGATCCCGGTTTGAATGAATGCGACCGGATTGGCATTGAACAACGCGTTGCAGGCCGAAACGAGGCCGGGGACCGAGCGTTGATTCTGACCCAGCGTCGCCACTCGATGCACGCGACTCTTGGCCTGAAGATAGGCGTGAATGTCCGCGTTGCGAAAACTGTAAATGGCCTGTTTGGGGTCACCCACGAAAAACAGTGGGACTGACCCGTCACCATAGATGTTCAGAAAGATCCCACATTGCAAGGGGTCCGTATCCTGAAACTCGTCGATGAGAGCGGCTGGGTATCGGGCGCGCAAGATGGCCCCCAGCCCCGCACCCGCACCCGTACCCGCACCTACCCCGAGGCTTGCTCTCGTACCTTCTCCTGAAACCCGATTGCCATTCAGAGCCTCCCAGGTGTTCAGCAGGAGGTCGTTATACGAAACGACGCGCTGTTCTTGCTTTCGCTTTGTCAGATCCTTGCCAGCGATTTCGATCATTTCGCGTTGCAGTCGGCGCAGCGCCAACTGACACTGAAGCCCAAGATTTTTCGCGCATTCGACCAGGGTTTGGGCTGCATCGAAGAAGCGATGTGATGGTGTCTCGTGACCACGCCGTGTGCGATTGAGCAGTTTTGATTGGGTCAACAGATGGATCTTGTCGGCGGTACTAAGGTTTAGTAACGAACCCTTGCGCTGCAAGAGGACTTCATCCCAACGCGTTGCACCTTGCTGAATTGAGGAAGTGTTGTAGCTGTTGTTGTTCAGTTGCCCGAGCCCAGCTTCCAGGAGGCTCAGGGCTGCCTCCCGTTCGACTGACCAGATTTCTCGAACTGCGTTGAACGCATCCTCATAGGTGCGCGCACAAGTGCCCACCACCGATTGGTCGGCTACCGCGTTAGATTCGTCTGGTTCCTCGGGCCATCGTAAATTGGCAAATGGTCGGTCTTGGACCCGCTTCAGGATATCGGCCCACAGTTCGGGGCTTTGTTTGCTATCTCGAAGATGGCGCGTCAGCGCTCGATCAAGGGCTTGAGATCCAATCGTCCGGCGCCAATAATCGGCGACCGCCGCGCGGCGCATCGCGCCGTCGTCTTCAATCATTTCAAGTTGATAGGACGATCCAGTGGTTAGGGCCGTGTCGGTCAGAACCCGCTGACAGAATCCGTGAATGGTGTAGATCGCGGCTTCATCAAACAGGTTCAGCGCGGCTTCAAGGCGACCAATGAGTTGCGTTTGGCTGAACTCGCCCCGCGCGCTGAGAGACTTCAGAAGTTCGGTGGCAAAAAGGCCGTCAGGGCTGTGCGGGTCCTGGGCCCCTCGCAACTGTGCCAGCGTGGTGACGATCCGTGAGCGGATTCGCTCGCGCAACTCCGCAGTCGCCGCTCGTGTGAAGGTGACGACCAAAATCTGCTGAACTCCGAGGCTACGTTCCAGCAGGAGGCGCAGGTAGAGTGCGCAGATGTTCCAGGTCTTGCCCGTTCCGGCCGACGCCTCGATCAGGGTGATCCCATCAAGCTCGCAGCCAAAAACCTCGAGTGGTTCGGCGGTCATGGCGAAGTGACCTCCATATCGGTCAAACGCGCGTCCTCAAGATGGTCTAGCAGCGGCTGATAAATCTGCAGTGCCAGTTCGGCAAATTTCGGATCGAGCGGATTGTTGACATCGCGCAGCGCAAGTTGATACGCAGGGTCCGCACTCTCACCGAATGGCTGGTTGCGGGTGCATTGCCAGGTCTTGAGTGCCTCGGTGGTTTTTCCCGTTGTCGCCAAGGCCCACGCCGAGCGCGGATAGAAATGCAGGGGCTGGCTTAGACCCGTCCGATAGAGTGCGATCAACTTAGACAGTATTGATTTTGGATCGACGACGGTGCGCAACCGGTAGATCCCATCCCTCGAGTACCACCTGGTCTCTTTCAACGTCAGGGCCGGCGCCGGTGGGGGATCGCAAGCGCACAAAAAAAGGTGGGTAATCCACCCCTCAAGGTAGTCCTGTGCCCGCGCCGTCCGAAAGCTCCAGCGGACCAAACCGTCGGCACGAAGGTCGTTGAGCGTGCCATGCAGAGTCCAGACTTCTCCGTTCAGATCAAATTCAAAGGTTTCAGTGATCGGGTCAAGTGGCGGGTCTTTCGACGCCTGCCGGATCGGTTGAGCAAATGCAACCAGGGTCTCAGCTTCGTCTTTCGCCGCAATGGTGCCAAGCGCGCCCGATGGCAACTCCGGTCCGGCCAGCGCCAATCGAGCGAGGGCGTTTGCGTCCATGCCAACAAGCGCTTTCGGCAACAGCCGTTCGACGAGTTGATGGCGAGTCAGCGCATCCATCACGAAGGGTTCTTCATCGAGCAAATCCATGTCCGCGTCGGTCAGCTGGATCCCGAGTCGGTGCCGAAGAAGAAATCGTGCTGGATTCCTGAAAAATTCGATGAATCGATCAAGAGATACCGCTCGTAAAGAAGGATCGGGCGGCGGTAATTCACGATTGAAAAAGGGCACGCCCTGAACCCACGGATTCATCGATTCAGAATCGTCGGACTCTTCATCTACGGAAAACAAATCGGTCGCGATCTCAGGTGCGTCGTCTGATGCGGCAAGATTGCGTGTTGCAAGATCGCGGGTTTCAAGATCGTCCGTCGCGAGATCATTCTTGCTGAACGATTGCAGAGGATGTTCGTGGGTGACGCGGCGACCCGCACCAGGCCAGATCCGTTCAACCTGATCCAGCAGGTCAGCAATTAGGACCGAGGGCGGAATGCGGCTGTTATCGCGAATGTTGCGCCCGGTGTAACTGAGAACGAGTCGGTCGCGGGCTGAAATGAACAGATCCAAAAATTGGTTGCGCTCATCGACGCGCCGCTGACGATCACCGCGCTGCGGCTTTGCTGCGATGAGATCAAACTCAAGCAGCCGCGATGCGCTTGGAAACGCCCCG
>CAIPGD010000039.1 GCA_903864485.1 uncultured bacterium
GAGTACGCCACCATGTTCGCAGCGCTAGGGGTTCGGGTCACCATCGTCGACAAACGCCCAACCCTGCTGCCCTTTCTTGACCATGAGATTTCCGCTGCTTTAACCTATATCGCGCAGCAAAATCGCGTAACGATGCGCTTGGGTGAGGAAGTTGCGCGAGTCGATGTCGTTGAGGGCGCGCGGTCACCAGTCGAAGTAACGCTCAAGAGCGGCAAGACCCTGCATGCGGAGACCGCCCTTTACGCAATTGGACGAACCGGTGCAACGGCCGATCTAAAGTTAGAGCAGGCTGGAATCGCGTTGGACAATCGCGGACGCATCGAGGTGAATCAGCATTTCCAGACGAACGTCCCGACCATTTATGCGGTGGGTGACGTGATTGGCTATCCGTCGCTCGCCTCCACATCGCTCGAACAAGGTCGCGCAGCCGCCCGACACGCGTTCGGCGAACGTGACGATGAGGCGCACGGCATCGGACTCTTCCCCTACGGCATTTACACCGTCCCAGAAATTTCCACGATCGGGAGCAACGAGGACGAACTGACCGCGGCAGGCACCCCCTACGAGATCGGCAAGGCGAACTTTCGTGAAATCGCTCGCGGTCAGATCATCGGTGACCAAACCGGCATGCTCAAGCTGATCTTCCAGCCCGACACCCGAAAAATTCTCGGCGTACACATCCTGGGCGAAGGCGCGACCGAGTTAATCCATATCGGGCAGGCGGTGATGGCGCTCGGCGGCACGATCGATTACCTGGCCGACGCCGTCTTCAACTATCCGACCCTCGCCGAGTGCTACAAAAATGCGGCGCTCGACGGCATCAATCGAATGCGGTTTTGAGGGCCTGTACCAATCGCGAGCCCGTCGAAAACAGCCTGTCAATGAACGATCGTTGTTTTTTGCTTGCGCCCCCCGGCAAGAACAGGAACAATTAAACGATCGTTTATTTTCTGAGGACATCGATGGTACCCCGTGAAGTGGACATCTCCTCTGTCGCTGAACTCGGAGCGATCATTCGGTCTGTTCGCAAAGAATGCGGGCTCACCCAACGGGACGCGGCCGCTCTGTGCAACGTCAGCTCGCCCTTTCTCAACGGATTGGAGCGAGGGAAGCCGACAGCACAAATCGGCAAGGTCTTGTCCGTCTGCAGTCGGTTCGGAATTCAGGCCAGATTGAGATTGCCGGGTAACACGTGAGGGACACGTGAGCTCTTTGACGATCTTGGCCGATGGGGCACCGGTCGGAATCATTGAAAACGAAAATGGGCGCTGGCGGCTTCGTTACGCAGATTCGTGGCGTGAATTTCCCATTTCGCCACATTTTCCAATTGCCCGACAAACGTTCGAAGACACCGGGGACTCAAGACCAATCGAATGGTTTTTTGAAAACCTTTTGCCTGAGGGACGACTTCGGGAGCTCACTGCCATTCGCGACAGGATCAACTCCCGGGACACGTGGGCGCTACTCATGCGCCACGGCCTGGAGACTGCGGGAGCACTTTCGATCATCCCCAACGGGTTAACTGTTGGGAGTGAAGGCACACTCGTCCCACTGTCCCAAGCCGCCTTGCAAGCCAAGATTAAGGAATCAAGAGCGCGCAACCTTCCTCTGATGGCGTCATGGGAAACGATCCGAATGTCACTCGCTGGAGCGCAGGAAAAACTGGGGCTACACATTGATCCCACTGGCGAATTTTTCCTGCCACAGGGTTCGGCCCCATCGACCCATATTGTCAAGCCCGACAACGTCAGTGCAGACTTTCCTTTCTGCCCCGCCAACGAATTTTTCTGTATGCGCCTTGCCCGTGAACTCAAGGTTCCGGTCCCATCGGTTGGCTTACTCCATCTGCCAGAACCTATCTATATCATCGAACGATTTGATCGGTTTCCAGAGCAACATGCTGCCAGAGAGGAAGGCTTGGGAACAGTGAAACGGCTCCACCAAATAGACCTGTGCCAGGCGCTGAGTGTTGCCCCGTCAAGAAAGTACGAAAGCGAGGGCGGCCTTGGTCTGGATGACTTGTTTGGGATCCTCAAGGGATCTTTCATCGCGCGTCCGATCGTGGCTGCGAACGCTATTGTCCATTGGGTCGTGTTCAACTATCTCATTGGCAACCTAGACGCACACGCAAAAAACATTGCTTTCTTGATCCATGGGCAAAAGGCGACCGTCGCTCCGTTTTACGACATGCTCTGCGTCGAGGCGTATCTGCCCGGACAGACCATGGCCATGTCGATTGGTGGAGAAAACAAGCCTGGTTGGGTCGAGAGCCAGCACTGGGATTCGATGGCATCTGCGGCTGGGGTTGCGCCCAGGTTAGTTCGGGGCGTGTTATCGCAGATGAACTCAGATCTGCCGGTAGCGATCTCCACCGTCATTGGCGATAAACGGTTATTACCGATCGAGAGAAACTTCCTCCTCGAGCGCGTGTTGCCCGTTATCGAACAACGCCGTCAATGGATCACGGCGACGGGGAGTTCAAGCCGCTGATCGGTCTTCGTAATTGGTCAGACACTTCAGCGCAAGGTGCAAAAACGTTGTCGTCCGGCTAACTCGGACGCGAGGTAACGCCAATCGATTTGGTTGGCGACCTGGATCGACCCGGCCGCGTGCTGTCGTTGTAGCAGTTCGATAACCGGCGCGGGCGACCATCTCGACGGCCGCATCATCGAGACTCCCATAGGGGTAACAGAAGTGCTGCACGCCCCCCTCTTGCGTCAGCAGCGACTCCAGTTCCTGTCGCGAACC
>CAIPGD010000040.1 GCA_903864485.1 uncultured bacterium
CGCGATGCTCCGTTCTATGATGCCACCATCTCGCCCGATGTCGTGGATGGATTGAACACATTCGCAATGGCAAACGGGTTGGTCGACAAGCCGCTGGGTTTCGGGGATATCGTGGCCGAGCAGTTCAGCCATCTTTGGAAGAGCTGAAGCGCGCTAGAGCGGGTTCCTCGCAGATTGCATCCTATCCTGCGGCGGGGAAGTCATTAGCGCAGTCTTGCGGGGCGAACCGGGAGATCATGGCACCGATGGTGGTCCACAATCCCTCGACTGTTCGTTCCGAGGCCGTGCGCAGCAGCGCCTTCAGTTTGGAGAGTGTTTTCGATGGGGTTGGCGTCAGGACTGTAGGGCATCAGGTGGAGCAGGGTGGTGCCCAAAGCTTCGATGGCGCAGTGCAGTCCGGTGTCGCGTGTCCAATCGACAACGCGGGGGGAGATCCATCTCCATGAACGCGAATTCGGTCATTCTCCCGCGCATCAACCCCAGCCAGCCTCCAGACGAGGATCGAGGGCTTTCGACGTCGGTACGGCCTTGTCAGACATCACGAATCCGGGCAACATTTGCTCTGAGCCAGCGGTCATCCGGGATATGTCGGGCAAAACGCGCTCGATGAGACCATGCAAAATTGTATCTTTGGGACCTCAGCCAAACCTGTTCGGATCGACTGGAGTTTATCAAATATGAAATTTTTCTTCGCATCCTATGTTGCGGCTTGCGCTCTTTTGGCCGCGGTCCCAACCGATGCCGGAACGCTCGACCAGGTTAAAAGCCGCGGTTACCTTATTTGCGGTTCGAACCAAGGCCTCGCGGGTTTCGGTCTGCCCGACAATAAGGGCAACTGGACGGGTCTAGACGTCGACCTCTGTCGCGCATTGACTGCAGCGATCTTCGACGATGCGAGCAAGGTCAAGTTCGTGCCGCTGACTGCACAGACCCGTTACACGGCACTGCAATCGCGCGACATTGACGTTCTGGCACGGAATAGCACCTGGACAATTTCCAATGAGATCAACAATAGCCTAATCTACACTGGTACGAGTTATTACGATGGGCAAGGCTTTATGGTGCCCAGGAAACTGGGTATAAATGGCGCGCCCGAGCTTAACGGAGCGGCAGTCTGCGTCCAGCAGGGCACCACCTCCGAAGAGAATCTTCTAGATTATTTTCGCACGAACAAGATCAGGTATGAAGGCGTCGTCCTCCCCACGCTAGACGAGACGATCAAGGCCTACGAGGCCGGGCGCTGCAAGGCCATCACGACCGATTCTTCGCAACTTTACGTGCTACGTGCGAAGTTGACCAACCCGGACGAGCACGCGGTATTGCCAGAGGTAATCTCCAAAGAGCCGCTGTCACCCGTTGTGCGTCAAGACGACATGCTGTGGTTTAACATTGTCAAATGGACGGTCTTTGCCCTCATCAACGCTGAAGAACTGGGCATCACGAAAGACAACATCGACGACCAGCTGAAGTCGCGAAATCCAGCTGTCAAGCGCCTGGTGGGTACGGAGGGGGATTTCGGCACACCTCTCGGTCTGACAAAGGGGTGGGCTGCCCGCGCGATCAAGGCTGGCGGTAATTACG
>CAIPGD010000041.1 GCA_903864485.1 uncultured bacterium
ACCGACGTTGGCGCAATCGTGAGTTTCATTGGCACGGTGCGCGACCTCCACGAGGGCACCGCCGTCAGCACGCTCACGCTTGAGCACTACCCTGGCATGACCGAGGCTGCCCTCGAAGAGATTGTCAGCGAGGCGCATGGTCGGTGGAACATTCTCGATGTGTTAGTGATTCATCGGGTTGGAACAATGCGGCCACCCGACCCAATCGTGCTGGTCGTTGTGTTATCGGCCCACCGGGGCGAAGCCTTCGCTGCCTGCGAATTCGTCATGGATTGGCTCAAAACCCGCGCACCGTTCTGGAAGAAGGAACAAACGCCCGCCGGCACGCGATGGGTCGATGCCCGCGTTGCCGATGATCAAGCGGCCTCTCGTTGGGAACAGGCGGCCTTGAAATAGCGCCGAATGGCCCTATTTCACGGGTGTTGCCAGGAAAATCGTTTTCACTGGCTAGATCACTCTCACGGGGGGCCTCCTCATGCGCATCGATAAGCTCACGACCCAGTTTCAGCAAGCCATCGCAGATGCGCAGAGTCTGGCGCTGGCCGCTGACAACCAGTACCTCGAACCCGTTCACCTGCTCGCCGCAATTGCTTCGCAGGGCGATGGCGCGGGTCGCTCCCTGTTGGAGCGGGCCGGTGTCCGGGTACCCGCGCTTGAGCGCTTGTTGTCGGCGGCCATTGACCGGCTGCCTAAAGTTTCTGGCGCCGGCGCCGAACTTCAGATCGGCCGGGACACGGTCAATTTGCTCAATTCGTCAGAAAAGGAGGCGCTCAAACGCGGTGACAAATTTGTGGCCGCCGAGTTGTTCCTGCTCGCCGTGGCCGATCAGGCTGAAAAGCGCTCGAGCGAAGTCGGCCGCGTGGCTCACGATGCCGGGCTCAGCCGCAAAGCACTCGAGGCGGCGATTGATGCCGTGCGCGGTGGGACCAATGTGGACAGTAACGATGCCGATGCCCAGCGCGATGCCTTGCGCAAGTACACCGTTGACCTGACTGAGCGCGCGCGTCAGGGCAAGCTTGATCCCGTGATCGGACGCGATGACGAAATTCGTCGGGCGATCCAGATCCTGCAGCGACGCACCAAAAATAACCCGGTGCTGATCGGCGAACCGGGTGTCGGTAAAACGGCGATTGTCGAGGGGCTTGCGCAACGGATTGTCGACGGCACGGTCCCCGAAGGGCTCAAGGAAAAACGCGTTCTCACGCTTGATCTTGCAGCCCTGTTGGCCGGTGCGAAGTATCGGGGCGAGTTCGAAGAGCGCCTCAAGAGCGTGCTCAGTGATGTGGCCAAAGACGAAGGCCGCACGATTGTATTTATCGATGAGATCCACACCGTGGTTGGTGCGGGCAAGGCCGAAGGCTCGATGGACGCGGGCAATATGCTCAAACCCGCGCTCGCCCGAGGCGAATTACACTGTATCGGCGCGACAACGCTCAGCGAATATCGCAAGTACATCGAAAAAGACGCGGCGCTCGAACGCCGGTTTCAGAAGGTGTTGGTCGAGGAACCCTCGGTGGAAGCGACTGTGGCCATCCTCCGTGGCCTCAAACAGCGCTATGAGTTGCACCACGGGATTGAGATTACCGACCCTGCCATTGTGGCAGCGGCTGAACTCTCGCATCGCTACATCACCGACCGGTTTCTTCCGGACAAGGCCATCGATCTGATCGATGAGGCGGCCGCGCGGATCAAAATGGAAATCGACTCGAAGCCCGAGGTGATGGACCGTCTCGATCGACGCATCATTCAGCTCAAAATCGAACGCGAGGCGGTCCGCAAAGAGACCGATGACGC
>CAIPGD010000042.1 GCA_903864485.1 uncultured bacterium
GCCCACCTTCGGAACCGCGGGATTGGATGCGGCGTCCCCGAAATAGCGTCTGCATGACGCGCGTGGTACCCAGTGCGACCATCCCCGGGCCGAGTTCATGTGCCGCATCGCCCAAGACATCAAAACTGACGTCGACACCGGCCGCAAGCAAGCCGCGCCATGCGCGTTCTCCAAGTGCCACGGGCACGACCGTATCAAACTCGCCATGGAGCAGATGGATGATCGGGAGCGGGTGCTCAGCGGCAGTCAGCGGTCGTGCGAGCTGGCTCGCATAGGCAACCACGACCGCCGCAGGCGCTGGCAGACAACGAGCGAGTTCAACGGCCATGATCGCCCCCTGGGACCATCCCACCAGAATCGTCTCCTGGGGCTCGAACCCTAAGGCACTCTGCAACGCACACAGGCGCTCATAGGCTTGTTCAGTTGCCCGCCCGACGCGCTCGGCCCGTCCCGCCACGGGCTGGTGTTCAAACCAGTGACGACCTCCGCGCGGCGCCGCTGCATTGCCTGCAAGCAGAGCGACCGTGGCGCCGGGGAACTTTCGTTGCCAGGCGATCGCGAACGGCACCAGCGCGTCATTGCTGGCGCCAGCGGCATGCAAAAAGACGATCAGTCGCCGAGGGGCGGTGGGCGAGATCGGGGGCAGTTCAATCCAGAATTCCTCGGGCATGACAGGCATCACGGGCATCACGGGCATCACGGTCATCACGAACGTCAGCGTACACCAGCGCTCCGTGCGGGCGGAATGAGCTGATCCAGAACCCGTGCCGAGGAGAGAACCCCCGGAATACCTGCGCCCGGATGGGTGCCCGCGCCGACCAGGTAGAGTCCTTCGACCTCTTCACTTCGATTGTGCGGCCTGAACCACGCGCTCTGAAATAACTGCGGTTCGAGCGAAAAAGCCGCGCCCCGGTAAGACAACAGGCGATCCTGAAAATCGATCGGTGTGAGCATGTGCGAGGTGATGATCGAACCCGTCAGACCTGGAAGAACGGTTTGGGCCAGACGGTCTTCAACAGCCTGACGGTAGGGCTCGGCTTTGACCGCCCAGTCGACGCCACTTTCCAGATGCGGTACCGGTGCAAGTACGTAAAAGCTATCGCATCCCGGAGGTGCCATCGCGGGATCGGTCGCGGTCGGGCGATGCAGATAGAGACTGAAATCTTCCGAAAGATGCTTATGACTGAAAATGTCTTTAAGCAGTCCTTCGTATCGTGGACCGAGCACCATCGTGTGATGAAGAACGTCGTCCCATTGACGATTGGTTCCAAAGTACCAAACGAACAGACTCATCGACCAGCTTGATCGCTCGAGTTTGCGGTCAGTCCAGCGCTTGCGCGGATGCGACCCCAGGAGCTTGCCGTAAGTCCAGCCAACGTCTGCATTGGAGACCACAAATTCGGCGTCCAGTCGTTCGCCGCCAATGAGTTTGACGCCACACGCCCGGCCCGATTCGACAAGGATCTGGTCCACCTGCGCATCGCATCGGATGCTACCGCCTTGACCCTGGATCAAGGAAACAATGCCCTCGACCAGTGCGCCCATGCCGCCCATGGCGTAATGCACCCCATGCAATCGTTCGAGGTGCGCGATCAGACAATAGTAGGCTGTGGTTGTCAGTGGATTGCCACCGATCAGCAAGGGATGAAAGCTGAAGGCCACTCGCAGTCGGTGGTTCGTAAAGTAGTCGCTGACTTTGTTCCAGACATTGCGATAACCCTGCAAGCGGATCATGTCGGGGGCCGCGCGCACCAGCGTGCTCAGCCCATGAAACGGTTCATCGGCGAGTTCTTCGAAGGCGACCCGATAGATCGCCTCGCTATCTCGAATGTAACGATCAAATCCGGCCAGATCCTCTGGCGCAATCCGCTGGATTTCTGCCCGCATAGTTTGTAGATCGCCACTGCACGAAAGCGTTTCGCCGTCGTCGAAGCGAATTTCATAAAACGGGTCAATTCGACGCAGGTCGATGTCGTCTGCCAGGCGGCGGCCGCAGAGCGTCCAGAGTTCCTCCAAAAGGTAAGGCGCTGTAATGATGGTCGGGCCGGCATCAAACGTGAATCCGTCCTGCCGATACACATAGGCGCGTCCACCGGGTGCATCCAGTTTTTCGAGAACGGTGACTCGATAGCCGCGGGCACCAAGCCGCACCGCGGCGGCCAAGCCGCCAAATCCGGAGCCGATCACAACGGCGTGGGGACGTGAATCAGACATGTTCCGTTTCTCGCTTTGAAAGCCAAACAGGCCAATCGAGTTTGACCCAGTGGTAGGCAATGATGGTGACCCCCACGATCAGTGGGATTGACCAAAGAAGGGGGCTCAGCGCCAGATCGGGCATTAACCGGACCGCACCAAACGCCATAAAAGCGGTATAGGCCGAAATGCCGGCGCCTACCAGTGCCTTGATGTGTTCCTTCAGCCAATGGCGTCGCTCGAGATGGCGGCGGCGCAAAAAGAATAGGTTTGTGACGACGGTCGCGAGCCCCACGCCGGCCATGCCTTGCATCAGAGGTTGACCAATCTGCCAGCCCGCCCAGGCACATTGCGCGGCAGCGGCCAAAAGGATCCATTGCAGCGTGTAGACCGTGGGTGAGTCATCAGCCCCCTCGCGACCACGCTGCCGAATCGCGCGCCAGCCATGCCAGGCCAGGTTGACGGTCAGGATGCCGTTATGCAGCATCATCCAGCCGAACATTCCGCGGATAAAGGGGATGTCGAACTGCTCCACCAGGTGCGGATGCGTCCCCACCGGATCGAAGAGGGTCAGTAAGCTCATCCCGATCGCGAAACCGCCGGTCGCAAGCAGCGCCCTGGAAAACCGAGTTCCCCAGAGCCGGTGTTGTGCATTGCCCTTGCGCCCCAACACGGGAATCCAGAGCACGATGGCGCCAAACCCTCCCGTGGTGATGTGGGCGACCACGAGTATCTTGAACAGTAGTAGGGTCAAGGTCATCGCTCACTCACCTCAGTGAACCCAGATCGTTGCGGTCAAAACGTCAATCCAACTTGACAGTGAGACTGTAAACCTTCTGAATGTCGACGTCACCC
>CAIPGD010000043.1 GCA_903864485.1 uncultured bacterium
ATACGATAGCCGCAGTCCTCTAGCGGTTCGATGCATTCGCGTCGGAGATCCGTGCCCCCCTGCGCGTGCGTGGCCTCCGTCAGGGCGGCATCTTGCGTACAGGCGAGACGATGGAGCTGCGTTTTAGGGCCGATTCAGGCCCCAATGCAAATGCCGAAGTCATTCGAACGACCGCGCGCAACCGGATCAGCGAGGACATCCCGGGACTGCAGATCATTGATGCAGGGCCAGATGGAGCAAACACTGACCTACGACTGCTAATTTCGCTTAAACCCGAGACCCGCAAACAGGTACTCGAGAACGCACTCAAACAGAACATCGTGACGCTTAATAAACGGGTCAATGAACTCGGCACGTCCGAGCCCGTCATTCAGCAGCAGGGCGCCGACCGGGTGGTGGTGCAGTTGCCCGGCGTGCAGGACACGGCCCGCGCCAAAGACATCCTGGGTCGAACGGCAACCCTCGAGGCCCGTCTGGTCGACGTATCCCCCGAAGCTCAGGCCGCGCTCACCGGTGGTTCACCGGTTCCGTTCGGCTCAGAATTATTTCCGATCGGCCGCGGCGCGCCCGTGATCCTCAAAAAGCAAACCATCTTTACTGGCGAACAGTTGGCCGGCGCTCAGGCGACGTTCGATCAGAACCAGCGCCCCGCCGTCGCCATTGATCTGGAAGCTTCGGCGGGCCGCGTGTTGCGAGAGGTCTCGCGCGAGAACATCCGTAAGCCGATGGCCGTGGTCCTGTTCGAGCGCGGTCGAGGCGAGGTCCTGACCGTTGCAACGATTCAGGACGAACTTGGATCGCGCTTTCAGATCACCGGCATGCCCAGCCCACAGGCATCCACCGACCTCGCGTTGCTACTGCGCGCAGGAGCACTGGCCGCACCGATGGAAATCGTCGAAGAGCGAACCATCGGACCCAGCCTCGGTGTCGAGAACATTACCAAAGGGTTCCACTCCACGCTCTATGGCTTCGCGGCCATCGCGCTATTCATGATGGTGTACTACGCGCTTTTTGGCGTGTTTTCGACGCTTGCGCTCGCCACCAACTTGCTGCTGCTGATTGCCCTCCTTTCGCTCCTGCAGGCCACGCTCACATTGCCCGGTATTGCGGCAATCGCGTTGACACTCGGCATGGCAATCGATGCCAACGTGCTCATCAATGAGCGCGTACGCGAAGAGCTGCGCAATGGCGCGAGCCCTCAAATTGCGATCGTGACCGGTTACGAGCGCGCGTGGGCGACGATTCTTGACTCCAACGTCACGACCCTGATCGCAGGGCTGGCGCTCCTGGTGTTCGGCTCTGGGCCCGTGCGCGGCTTCGCTGTCGTTCATTGCCTTGGAATTCTGACCTCCATCTTTTCAGCCGTCCTTGTTTCGAGAGGCTTTGTGAACCTCTGGTACGGTCGTCAACGCAAAGTGGGCGCCCTCTCGATCGGACAGGTCTGGAAACCCAGCACCTGACCCTCGCCCAAAACCGCGTTTACATCCGCGCCTAAGCTCGCCTTCATAAGTCAGTATGGAATTTTTCCGAATTCGTCGCGATATCCCGTTCATGCGCCACGCGCTGGTGCTGAACATCATCTCGCTGATGACCTTTTTGGCAGCGGTTGGGTTTCTGGCGACCCGCGGCCTGCACTGGTCGATCGAGTTCACCGGTGGAACGGTCCTAGAGGTCGCTTACCCCCAGGCAGCCGAGATCGAGCGCGTGCGCGCGACCGTTGCCAAGCTTGGCTACGAAGACCCTCAGGTCCAAAATTTTGGGACGTCGCGCGATGTAATGATCCGTCTTCCGGTCAAGCCGGGGCTCGGCAGCACCGAACAAAGCCAGCAGGTATTTGCGGCCCTCAAGGCGGACGCGACGACTCCGGGTGCGAGTCAGGTCGAGCTGCGCCGGGTTGAATTTGTGGGTCCGCAGATTGGTGAAGAGCTCGCGACCGACGGGGCGCTGGCCTTGCTGTTCGTCATCATCGGAATCGTGATTTATCTCGCGATCCGTTTCGAATGGAAGTTTGCAGTCGCCGCCATCGTCGCCAACCTTCACGACGTGGTGATCATCCTGGGTTTCTTTGCGGCATTTGGTTGGGAGTTCTCACTCACGGTTTTGGCCGCTGTCTTGGCTGTCCTCGGTTACTCCGTCAATGAATCCGTTGTCATCTTTGACCGAATTCGGGAGACGTTTCGGCGCAAACGCGGCATGAGCACGCGCGAGGTGATCGATCACGCGATTACCAGCACGATTTCACGCACCATCATTACCCATGGATGCACGGAGATGATGGTGGTCTCCATGTTGATCTTCGGCGGGCCAACGCTTTTTCATTTTGCGCTGGCCCTGACGATTGGCATCCTGTTCGGGATTTACTCGTCAGTCTTCGTCGCCGCGGCGGTCGCCATGTGGTTGGGGCTCAAACGCGAAGACCTCATCAAGCCCATCAAGAAACGCGAGGACGGGCAGCCCGAGTTGCCCTGATTACTGATCCTTCAGCGCCTCGATCTGCAACATCAGATCGACTCGCGCACTGGTGAATGCAACGCTTGAGGTCATCCCAAACTGACTGCGATCAATCGTTGTGGCGGCGTCCGCACCGCAAACCTCGCGCTTGAGCAGCGGATGCGCGCGGCACTTAAAGCTCACGATCTTGAGATTCACTGGCCGGGTCTGCCCCAATAAGGTCAGTTCGCCTTCGACCTCGGTCGGCGTGTCACCGTCGAACTTTGCAAGTCGCCCCCGATACATGACCTTTGGAAACTGCTCGGCATTAAAGAAATCTTTGCTGCGCAGGTGATCCTCAAACTTCTGGTTCCCCGCGTTGACCGACGCGGCCTCAATCGTGATTTCGACCGTGCCGGCGCGACCAATCTGATCCAGATTGATCTTTCCCGAAGTCTTGTCGAAACGCCCACGAATGATCGAAATCCCGAGATGCGGGATCGCCCAGGTGGCAGCCGTATGCGTGGGCTCGACGTTATAGGTCGCCATCTCGGCCTGACCCGTGATTGGGAGGACGGCCGCGCTGGCAACGGTCCCTACGAGAAGCATCCGACGAAACATAAAAAACTCCACTAGAAAAATTGAACGAGCGTTTGGCCCAGGGTTTAAGCGAAATAGCGTGCCACCAGTCGACCCGGAGTCTACTTTGCGACGGCAGCAGGACTTGCCGGCACGACCAAACGAAAACGCACGACCACCTCATCGGCCACCACGCTCGGGTCTCGCCATTCGCCCTCACCGATGCCGAACGCGAGCCGCCGAATCGGCAGTTGCCCCTCAAACACCTGAACACCCGCTTCAGAACGTCGGACCACATTGGCCACCAGATCAAGCACCCGGCCCTTCAATGACAATTTGCCACGCGCCTCGAACCGATCTCCACCGAGCGCCCGAGCGCCGGCGAGCGTAAACGTGGCCCGAGGAAATCGGGTGGTATCAAACCAGTCCTTGCGCCGCGTCTCGACCGCATAGTCTTCGGTACCCGGGCCCAGATCAAAACTTGCAAGGTCAATGTCGAGGGCGGCGCGAGCATCCTGAGGGCGCGCGACATCGAACACCACGTCACCCGAAATCCGTTTGAAGGCGCCCTCCACCGGTACGTTCATTTGCCGAAAAGTTGCGCTCAGACTTGATCGATTCGCATCGATAGAGGCCGCGGCGGCGGGTAGAGTCAAACAAACCAAGGCGACGCCGGCTGCGTTCGAAATATGGGTCTTCCAATCAGTCAAGGGACATCCTTAGGATAGAGATCAACCAGGGTGATCGGGAGGTTTTCGCGGCTTCAGGCCTGGCACCATTCGCACGAGAACCCGATCCCGATCGATGAAATGATGCTTCAGTGCAGCCAACAGATGCAACACAACGAGTGCTGCCAAGACAGATGTCAACGCGTCATGCACCGCATGAAACAGGTCCTTTAACTGCGCATCTTTGGGGACGAGATCCGGGATGGCCCAGAGACCAAACCAGACTGTCGTGAAACCGGCGGCCGAGCTGAAGAGCCAACCGCTCAGAGGTACTAAGGCGAGTAGAAGGTACAGGAGGATGTGGGCGCCACGGGCAAGCCGGTTGTCCGACTGGATCGGCGTCGAGATAGGCGGCCTAAACCGCGCCGCAATCCGAACCCCAACGCGAACGATCAGCAACGCGAAGACCAGAACTCCGGTCCATTTGTGCCACGAATACACTTTTAACTTCAGTGGCGAGAACGACAAATCGGTCATCCAATCGCCGACGAACCAGGCCCCCGCAACCAGCACGGCCATAACCCAGTGCAGAAGTATCGTCGGGACCCCATAGCGATCGCTTTTCACAGCGTTCAAATCCGCCGCGCCAACTCCGCGGCCATGCCCGTATAGGTCCCCGGTGTAAGCCTCTGCAGCCGCTCTTTGGCAGCCTCGGGGATCTCAAGGTTTTGGACGAACTCACGCAGACTCTGCCCGTTGATTGCCCGACCGCGCGTGAGTTCCTTCAATTGTTCATATGGGTTCTCTAAGCCATAACGACGCATAACGGTCTGAATCGGTTCGGCAAGAACTTCCCAACACCCATCGAGATCCCGTGCCAGCGCATTCGGTTCGAGCTCGAGCTTGTCGAGGCCCCGCAGCAAATTCTCCCACCCTAGAAGGGAGTGCCCCAGCGCCACTCCGATGTTTCGAAGCACGGTCGAGTCTGTCAAATCACGCTGCCAACGTGACACTGGCAGCTTTTCGGCAAAGTGCCGCAGCAGGCTGTTGGCGATGCCGAGGTTACCCTCTGAATTTTCGAAATCGATCGGATTGACCTTGTGTGGCATCGTTGACGATCCCACCTCGCCCGCGCGGAGCCGCTGCCGAAAATAGCCCAGCGAGATATAGCCCCACAAATCTCGATCAAGGTCGATCAGGATCGTATTGAGACGAGCCATGGCGTCAAAAAGTTCAGCCAGGTCATCGTGGGGTTCGATCTGGATCGTATAAGGATTGAAAACGAGTTGCAGCCGTTCTTCGACCACCTGACGGGCGAAGGCCTCCCAATCTAAGTCTGGAAATGCCACCAGGTGGGCGTTGTAATTGCCCACTGCACCGTTCATCTTGGCCCGCAACTCCACACCAGCCACCCGCTCGCGTGCGCGGTCGAGGCGGGCCACCACATTGGCCAATTCTTTGCCCATGGTGGTGGGCGTCGCCGATTGACCGTGCGTCCGCGAGAGCATTGCCTGATCGGCAAACGCATGGGCCATGGTGCGCAGGCGGGCCCGTATGCGATCAATCGCCGGCAACAGGACGCCCGCACGAGCGCCACTCACCATCCGCGCGTAGGCCGTGTTGTTGATGTCTTCCGAAGTGCATGCGAAGTGAATAAACTCGGCCGCCGCGGTCAAAGCCGCGTCATCCCGCACCTGCTCTTTGAGGAAATATTCGACCGCCTTGACATCGTGGTTGGTGGTCGCTTCGATGGCCTTGATCCGAGCGGCCTGAACTGTCCCAAATTCGGCTGCCACGGCCCGCAGTCGATGGCGGGCGGCCTCGTCAAGACGAGGAAAATCAGCTGCTGGCACATCGGCGAGCGCAATCAACCACTCGATTTCGACGTAAACCCGCTCCCGCATGAGCGCACTCTCGGAGAGCCAGTGGGCGAGCGGCTCGACCTTGGCCGCATAGCGCCCATCCAGGGGCGAAAGCGCATTGAGTTCTGCCGCTCGCGCGACTTCGGTATTGGGGTGCATGGCGGGAAGAATCCGGGAAGTTGCCTAAGTTCATCCTAGCACCCGTGCGCAGGGGGCAAACGCGATGGGATACACTTCATCCGAAATGGGCGATGCCGCCCCTGCCCGGTACGACACGCGCCGCACAATGCGGCTTCTCAACGTTTTTTGACCAGCCTCATGATTCTGATCGGTTCATTAACCAGTCCTTATGTCCGGAAAGTCCGCATCGTTGCGGCGGAAAAGCACTTCGAGCTGAAATTAGAGCTTGAGGACGTCTGGAAGCCGGGCTCCCGAATCGTGCAACTGAATCCACTCGGAAAAGTCCCCACCCTCGTGATGGAGGATGGCGGTGCGATTTTTGACTCGCGAGTCATCGTCGAATATCTGGACCAGCTGACCCCCGTCCATCGTTTGATTCCCGAAAAGGGTCGCGAGCGGATTGAAGTGCGTTGCTGGGAGGCTCTGGCGGACGGGCTAATGGACGCAGCCATCCTCGCACGCCTTGAGGCCACCCAGCGTCCCGAAGCACAACGTAGCGCTGACTGGATCGAGCGCCAGATGATCAAGGTTCGCGCCGCTGTTCAGGCGATGGCCCGCGGCTTAGGCACCAACGAGTGGTGCTGCGAAGGCAAGTACTCGCTGGCGGATGTGGCAACCGGTTGTGCCCTTAGCTACCTTGACTTCCGCTTTCCGGAAATTGACTGGCGCACTGACAATCCGGCGTTAACCCGTTACGCCGAAAAGCTCTTTCGCCGTCAGTCCTTCGTCGACACACTGCCACCCAGCGCCTGAGCTCGAGATTGTCCCGCTCCAGGCACCTGGACTTGGGATGCGGGAAATTTCCACGCAATCCCTATCTGAGGGAAGAACTTTACGGCGTCGATAGTCGCGCGTTGCATTCAGATGCCCCCAATGTGCATCTGTTGCAGGCTGACCTCGTCAGTCAGCCCCTTCCGTTTGAGGACGGTTTTTTTGATTCCGTCTCAGCGTACGACTTTCTAGAGCACATCCCTCGAGTCATTGTCGACCGTGAAGGTCAGAGCGTGTTTCCATTTATTCGCCTGATGAACGAAATCTGGCGCGTGCTGCGCCATGACGGCGCGTTTTTCGCGCTTACGCCCTGCTACCCCGCACCTGAGGCTTTTCAGGATCCCACCCACGTCAATATCATCACCGACCGGACCCACGAGTACTTCTCTGGACCATCCCCGGTGGGTCGCATGTATGGATTTGAGGGCAACTTCAACATGCGCAGCGTCGA
>CAIPGD010000044.1 GCA_903864485.1 uncultured bacterium
AATAGCGCCAGGCGATGAATCCACCATCATGCCTGCCACCTCTGCGGACTGGTAGCGGTAGCTCACACCGCTGCTCAACCCCAGGACTTGAATTTCCACTTGGTAGCTGCCAACGCCAACAGCGTTCAGCAGGAAGACTTGCACCGTGAATTCGGTGGCGCTTACCTGACTTGCCCCTGAATCCGTGACCTCAAAACCTCGCTGACCACTGCCCGGCCGCAATTCGAGCTCGAATATGGAAAACCCTGACGCCTTGACCCCGAAACCGTTGCATCTGTCGCCCAGAAGCCGAGTTACGACCTTGTCGGGCCTGGGTCAAGCCTGTGATGGCGTCACTTGGCCCACGCCGCGACCTTCGCTGGAAGCGATTTTCGGGATCCGTGAGTTCGCGGGGGGCCGTCTTGGCCTACGTGCTGGCGGCGAACAACTCGCCGTGCACGCGTGCGAAGGCTTTGGCTGCTCTGTCGTTCGCGCCCAGCCCCAGGATCAGGCTGCGCCCCGTTGCGATCAGTCGCCCGGCTCGGTAGATCAGTTCCTGAATCACCGTCTTCAGGCGCCGTCGCTTGGCCGGATGACGAACCGGCCCGTCGTCGCCCAGCAACCCGCGTTGCCCGATCAAGCGAAGGATGTTCATGGCCAAACTCGCGAGTTGGCAAACCAGGTAATTGGTGTCGAACTTGCCCGACGGCAGTCGCTCCAAATCGAGGTCAGTCTTGAACTCGGAGTGGAACTGCTCGTGCGTGCCGTGGTCCGCGTACAGGTCGATGATGGCCTGCGCGTCGAACTGCCCCGCCGGCAGCGTCGTCGTCCAGCCTTCGAGCACGTAGTCCGGCAGGATCAGTATCTGGCCCTTGGCGTCGATCGTACGCTCGACCAAGCGCAGGACGCGGCGCACGGGTCGCTGCACGCCCTCGATGATCACGCTTTGCTCCCACAGCGTCGTGCGCTTGCCCTCGCGCTCAGCGGTCCACAAGGTCGCGCCATCGGTGGTCTTGGTCTCGACCAGCGCGGCCACATTGGTGGTGCGCGGGTTCCACTTGATCAGCCAATCGACCTGAGGCAGTGCGCTGGCGCGAGCCTCGTTGCAAGCCTCGAGTTCGCGCATGATCGCGACCGAGTCGAAACCCGAGTCGAACCTAGCGAGCAAGGGCGCCTTCGGACCTGCCGCAGACAAACGCTGGGCCATCGGGATGATTCGCTCGAGGTTGAACCCCGTCTCCCGGGCCGAGTGCTGCGCGCCCGGGCGCAGCGCGAGTTCCAGGCAATATCCATAGCGACCAAGGTACGCGGCAAGCGGGCAATAACCATCGACACCCGCATAGGTTCGACTCACACCCTCTTTGACCGTCTGCCCGTTGTCCATCGCGAAGGTATCGATGTCGACGGGCAACCACCCGCAGCCCAACACACCGTAGTCAGGCCGCTCGCGCGTGAGCAGCGTCTCGTTCATCTGGTGCGCGAAGTCGAACAACTCCGTAGCCCGCGCATCCAGGCGCTGGCGCAGCGTCGGGCTCGAGGGCAGCTGCTTGATCCCCAGCGACGTCTTGAAAAAGGTATCGCCTCGATAGTTCTCGACCGCGTCGAAGTCGCTCTTGCCTTGGACCAGCAGGCCGAGGTAGGCCCGCAGGATGTCGCTGTTGACCACCCCGTTGCGTACAGGCACCGCCTGATCGAGCCGCTTGAACACCGGCGCAAGTCGTTCAAGGTGGTGCCCCACCAAGGCCAGTCCGGCCACTGGGGTGAGGTCGTAGTCGAGTTGCTTGACGATCAGTTGGCGCATGGTGAGCTGACGATTCAAAGGTATCCAAATCGATACCCCTACTCAACTCACCCGCAGGGTGATCGGTTGTCAGGACCAACCCTGAGAGATTCGCCAATCAGATCAACAACTTGCAGGCGTCCGCGCTTGTAAGGCTCACGGATTCAGGTTGTCGGGAGGCACAATCACGAATTCTCATGAACGCACAGACTCACTCCACCATTCTCGGTCCTCG
>CAIPGD010000045.1 GCA_903864485.1 uncultured bacterium
CGCGGCTGCCAAGGCCGGCAAGGAAGTGACGGTCGTGGTCGAACTGATGGCGCGTTTTGATGAAGAGGCCAACCTCAACTGGGCGGCGCGCCTCGAGCAGGTGGGCGCGCACGTCGTGTATGGCGTCGTTGGCCACAAGACACACGCCAAGATGGCATTGATTACCCGCCGAGAAGACGACGGCCTGCGCATGTATGCCCACCTTGGTACCGGCAACTACCACCCACGCACTGCCAAGCTCTACGAGGACTTTGGGCTGTTTACTGCGAACCGCGCGATCTGCGCCGATGTTCACGAAATTTTCCGCCGCCTCACAGGCTTGGGCGCAGCTGGCGCCTTAAACCATCTCTGGCAGGCGCCGTTCACGCTGCACCAGAATGTGATCGCAGGCATCGAACGCGAGACCGAACATGCGCGGGCCGGCAAGCCCGCCCGCATTACCGCCAAGATGAACTCGCTGCTGGAGCCGACCGTCATTGCCGCGCTGTATGCGGCCAGTCAGGCAGGGGTTCAGATCGACCTGATCGTTCGCGGGGTTTGCGCCCTGCGGCCGGGTGTCGCGGGCCAGTCCGAAAACATCGCGGTCCGCTCGATCATCGGTCGGTTCCTGGAACATTCACGCGTGTTCCGATTCTGGAATGACGGCCAGGACGAAGTCTGGTTGAGTTCGGCCGACTGGATGGACCGCAACTTTTTCCGCCGCGTCGAAATCGCGTTCCCCGTCCTCGATGAAAAGCTCAAAGCCCGCGTAATCGAAGAGGCGCTCGAAGAGCACCTGGCTGACAACACCTCGGCCTGGTTAATGGGGTCCGATGGTGCCTATCTGCGGCTCCAGCCTGAGGGAGAAAAACGGGTGTCGCAACTGCGTCTGCTATCGCGCATGGGCGCGGCTGAAAGCTGAAAGTTCGTGATCCACACGCCACAAGCTGATCGATCAGGGTTTTCCACAATAAAACTGTCACATTTCGCCCGTAAATTCCGGAAGTTGTAGAAAACTCCTCTTCATAGACGCTGACATGAATCACAACCATTGGAACGTTTTTGCCCGAACCGCCATCAGTGTGGCAGTGGCTGCGGTGGTCGCGCCGGCATTGGCCCAGAACACCACGTCGATCATTGCTGGCCAGGTCAATGGCGCCGACGGCAAGGCAGTCGCCAACGCCGCGGTAACGGTGCTCCACGTCGAATCGGGTTCGGTCAGTCGCGCGCTAAGCGATGCCCAAGGGCGTTATCGCGTGAGCGGCGTTCGCGTGGGCGGCCCGTTCACGGTCACGGTGACCAAGGATGGCGCAACCTCCGTGCAAAACGAGGTATTCACCAAGCTCGCTGAAGTCCTGGATCTGGACCTCACCATCAGCGCGGCGACACTAGCGCCGGTGACCGTCTCCCAGTCGGCGTTGAACTCGGTGTTCGATAACGAACGGATGGGCGCCACGACCAACATCACCAATCAGGAGCTGAACGCGTATCCGTCGATTCGCCGTAACCTCTACGATTACGCGCGTCTTGACCCACGGGTCTCGCAGACCGACAAGGAGCGCGGCGAGATTTCGGTCTCGGGGCAGAACTCCAAGTACAACATTGCCACCATCGACGGCGTGTCGATCAGCGATACGTTTGGTCTCGAGGGCAATAACTTCCCGACGCTTAAGCAGCCGATTCCGATCGACGCCATTCAGTCGGTGCAGATCAACGTCGCCAACATGGACGTGACCCAGAAGGGCTATACCGGCGCCAATATCAATGCGGTGACCAAGAGCGGAACGAACGAGATCAAGGGCAGCACGTACTTCATCTTTCGCGACGACAGTCTCGCGGGAAAGCGCTACAACAACCTCACCGGCGTTTACACCGCACCGCCAAAATTCCAGGAAACCACCAAGGGTTTGACGGTAGGTGGTCCGATTATTCAGGACAAGCTCTTTTTCTTCCTCGCCTATGAGGAGCTGAAGAGCTCACGTACCTCGCCGGACTTTGGCCTGATCGGCAGTACCGCAGGCGGCCAGGTCGCCATTACGTCGTCCGCGCTGGCTAGCGCGCAATCGATTGCCAAGAGCACCTACGGCATCAATATTGGCGGGCTCGATGCGCCGGCCAGCAACCTGTTGGTCAAGGACTATCTGGCGAAGTTCGACTGGAACATCAGCGACAGCCAACGCGCCAGCGTCCGTTTCTCGCGCACGGAGCAAGCTGAGCCGATCTATCCAAACTTTGGCGCTACCGCTCTTGCCACCGACTCCAACTGGTACTCGCAAGCCAAGACGATTGACAGTGTGGTGGGGCAGTGGATTGCCGACTGGACGCCTAACTTTTCGACCGAAGTCAAACTCTCGAGCCGCAAGTACGACAGCGTTCCGGTCAACAATTCAAACCTGCCGCAAATTGGACTTTCTTTTTCGGGTGCGTTGCCAGCGGGGGCCCCGGCAGGCCTTTCAACCGGCGGGCGCACGCTGTATTTCGGCACCGAGCGTAGCCGCCATACCAACGTTCTTTCAACCGATACGGTCGACGGCTACCTGGGTGCGACCTACACCTACAAGAACCACGAACTGAAGTTCGGTGGCGACTATAGTGAAAACAAGGTCTATAACGCGTTCTTGCAAGATACCAAGGGTAATTACACGTTTGGCTGTATCAACAG
>CAIPGD010000046.1 GCA_903864485.1 uncultured bacterium
GCCCAGGCGGCGCCAAAACCTGGCCAGCGGCTGTGGATGTAGCGCGCATAGGCGAAACCCTGGCCCTGAAGCCAACCATCCTCCGTGCCCCGCAGGCGTGGCTTGTCATGGGGTTTCCAGTTGGCGCGCTTGGCGGTGGCCTCAATCAGTTCGCGTGCTCTGGGGTCCTCCAGCAATTCGAGGCGATATTGGACGGGGTCAACACCGGCGGCAGTCGCCAATTCGTCGATGAAACTTTCGTGCGCGAAAGAATTCGGCAGGGCAGAGACCCCACGTAGCCAAGAGGCTCGCAGGATCGGCGCCATGTCGTTGACGGTCACGCGCAGGGCTGGGTATTGATAAGGCGGCCGGGCGGTACGGTCACCCATTTCATAGGCTCGGGCCGTCGGTTCGATCGTTCTTGTGAGTAGTAAGGCCAGAGTCGGCGCACCATTCGACGGATAGCTGGTCTGAAAGTCATAGCCGACCGGTTTGCCATCCGTACCGAGACCACCCCGAACCTGCATCCACTGCGCAGCGCCTTTGGGGTCCCAGGCATTCTCTTGCTCCCGCGTTAGTTGAACCCTGACCGGCGCACCGACCGCGCGAGCAAGCAGTGCGGCATCGGCCGCGACATCGTCAGCGCCATTACGGCCATAGCAGCCTGCGGCTTCCATTCGAACGACGTCGACCTCGAGGACATCGATTCCCATCAGTTGCGCGAGGTCTGCGCGGAGTACGTGGGGGTTTTGGGTCCCTGCCCAAACGCGCAGGCGAGGCGATGTTGTGCCTGCCGCTGTTGTGCCTGCCGCGGTCGTGCTTGCCGCGGTCGTGCTTGCCGCTACCTCCGCCTCCCAGACCGCCAACGCGCATGACGGGCCGATCGACGCGTGCATCTGGTAGGGCCACTGGTAGGTGCGCTCCAGCGTAATCTCGGCGTGGGCGAGCGCTTCGTCGACCCTCCCTTCGTTAATCAATTCGCGTGGTGTGCTGGGGTTGCTCCGGATCGCCCGCGTGAGGTCGTCCAAAGGTCCTGGTCCTGACCATGGCTTCCATTTCACCCGCAGGGTCTTCATGGCGAGCTCGGCGAACTCTTCCCGCTCGGCCACGACACCGACAAAATCTCCCTGAACAACCACCGCGCGAATACCCGGTATGTTGGCGATCGAATTTCGATCGACCGACTCCAGGGTGCGGCCGACAAAATCGCCATGATCGACACCGGCATACGGCGGTCGGATCACTCGCCCGTGCAGCATGCCGGGGATTCGCATGTCATGGACAAACACGGCCTCGCCCATTGCCTTGGCCGGGATATCGATCCGCGGCAGGCTCTGTCCGACAATCCGGTACTGTTCGGAGGGTTTAACCGGTGCCTCCAGATCCAGTCGTAATTCGACACGGCGCTCGTTCAGCAGCGTAACCAAGTCAATCGTTGCCGCGCCCTGAGCCAACAACCACTGCCGAGCTTGTGCTGCAGCGATGCGAAGCGGTTTTGCATGGATCTGCAGAGAGGCGCTCGCAATCGTGGCCCCTTGATTCGGGGCGAGCGCGGTACTGCCCATGACCAGATGGACTGCCGAGGGCTCGATGTCGAGCTCTTCCGCAACGATCTGCGTCAATGCAGTCCGTAAACCCGTCCCGAGATCGACATGACCATGAAACGCGGTCACGCTGGCGTCATCCCAAACCGCAATCAACGGTTCAAGGCCTTCGCGTGGATCACTCGCAACAAAAGCGGGTTGCCCGGGGACTGGTGCAGTCGGCGGGACCGGTTCGCGAACGATCAGTAACAGCCCGCGGGCTGAGCGGAGTTCCTCGCGGGAGGTTATCTGACGGGCTCGAGGGGTCATGTCTGATCGTCGCCTTAAGCCGAGGTCGTGGGCGGCGCTAGGGCCGCTCGCTTTAAGGACCCCTGTACCGCCCTTCGTACCGCATCGAGAATTTCCAGATGAGTTCCGCAGCGGCAGAGGTTGCCCGCAAGGGCCTGACGGATCTCGATTTCGCTCGGTTCGGGGTTGGACCGAAGGAGCGCCACGGTCGTCATGATCATGCCGTTCAGGCAGTACCCGCACTGAGCGGCTTGCGCCTTGATGAAGGCCTCTTGAACTGGATGGGGCTGACCGTGTTCGGCCAGTCCTTCCAGGGTTGTAATCGTTCTCCCATCGAGTTCGACTGCGGGGATGACGCACGATCGCGCCGCACGATCATCAATTAATACGGTACAAGCGCCACACTGACCCAATCCGCAGCCGTAACGCGGTCCATTGAGATGTAGATCATTGCGCAAGATCTGCAAGAGCGTCGC
>CAIPGD010000047.1 GCA_903864485.1 uncultured bacterium
ATCGACTAGTTTGGAACTATCAACAATTCTCAATCAGCACTGGAGGGGTAGTGCCACCAAGATTCAATCCATGGCAGAAGAATCAGCTGTTCAATCAACCGCCAACGCCCCCCCCCCCTTCCCTCTCAAAACTGCACTTCAGTCCATCTTCGGATCCGCCTTCAAGTCGCCGTTTGTTCCGGATTTCACTGGGCCATTCGGTCGAGTGTTCGGTGGCTCGCTCGCTGAGAAAGGAACAAAATCTGCCGAAAGCGCAAAGACACATTACTCCAGTCAAAAGCGGAACCCTAACAACGGAGTAGACCCCGGATCACCAGGGCGGGACTCGCATTCCAGGGCAACTTCCGCGTCCCGTCGAGCTCACCCGGATTCAAACTAAACCTTGCTACGCAGTTCGCAGTTCGCAGTTCGCAGTTCTGATCATGGATCCGTCTCGGGCTTATTTCGGTTCCCGGTCATCTGCCGGTAAGTCATATCGTTTCCGAAACGCCCGGGCCGCCACTTCAGCCCGCCGCGCCAACTCCAGGAGGCCATTTCGGTCAAGGTAGTCGGTTACCGTAAACCCCGCTTCATTGCGGGCGGTCGGGTCAGCCCCCTCTGAAATCAATAATTCGACAACCGTTTGTCGGCCTTGGCGGGCGGCCATCATGAGAGGGGTTGTGCCATTGGGAGAATCGGCATCAATGTACGCCGACTCCTCCAATAGCCAGCGGGTCATTGCGACATGCCCCCCAGTTGCAGCGTAATGAAGCGGCGTCCAACCGGGTCGATTAACCTGGGCACCGAGTTCAACCAGCCGGCGCGCGATGACTAGGTCACCTCGCAAGGCGGCAATCATGAGGGGCGTCTCACCCACTCGGTTCAATGCATCAACCCGAACCTGCTGAGCGGCCAGGAGGTCAGCGATGACTTTACTCGAGCCATGGCGGACGGCGATCAACAAAATAGGATCGCCTCGTGCATCAAAGGAATTGACATCCATGCCGCGCTGCAGCCAGCGCCGCACCATGTCAATTCGGTCGTTCCGAATCGCTTCAAAAAAGGATTCCAGCGGATCCTTATCATTATTTAAATTAATCTCGTCGACAGGCTGCACCGGGGGTGCGGCCCATCCACTCACACTGTTCAACGCAACCCATATCCCTAGACCGATGCGGCGGGTCAGGCCAAACACGCGGGGCTGCCGATGTTGCTCGGTGGCGCGATTAGGCGGCATGCTTAAAAAGGTCGAAAAAGTTTTGGCTTGTGAGTTCACCCACTGCATTGACCGAAGTGTTGCGAATCTCAGCTAGGCGTTTGGCAACCAAGGGTACAAAGCCAGGCTCGTTGGTCTTCCCGCGCATCGGAACGGGTGCAAGATACGGTGAGTCGGTTTCGATCAACAGGGCGTGGTTCGGTACTTTTGAGGCTGTGGTCCTGAGCTCTTCTGCGGTCTTAAATGTCAAGATTCCGGAGAAAGAAATCTTAAAGCCGAGTTCGATCGCCCCCTGAGCCACTTCCCAGGATTCGGTAAAACAGTGCATGACCCCACCGACGGCATCGGCGCCCTCTTCCCTCAAGATGCGCAGGGTGTCGTCAGAGGCCGATCGCGTGTGAACGATCAGGGGTTTGCGACAACGTCTGGCCGCTCGAATATGGGTCCGAAAACGTTCTCTCTGCCATTCCGCATCGCCTTTGATGCGAAAGTAATCGAGTCCAGTCTCACCAATGGCGACGACACCGGGGGCATCTGCCAATGAGACCAGCTCATCGACCGTCGGTTCTCGCACATCCTCATAGTCGGGGTGAACGCCGACCGAGCTAAACAGGTTTTGATGACCCGCAATG
>CAIPGD010000048.1 GCA_903864485.1 uncultured bacterium
TCGCTCGAGGACGTTCAACTTGGCCTGATCAGTTTGCGCGCCAGCGATACGGATACGTCGCCGCAACTTCAGACTAAGCGTGCCGATCTGCAGGGCCGAACACCCCGCCAACGCGAGTACTTGCGCCAGATCCTGAGCCATGACATCACGTTCGGAATCGGCCCGGCTGGCACCGGAAAAACCTACCTTGCCGTGGCTTGTGCAGTCGACGCGCTCGAGCGGGATGCGGTCAAACGGATCGTACTGACGCGGCCTGCGGTTGAGGCAGGCGAACGACTAGGGTTTCTGCCGGGTGATCTTGCGCAGAAGGTCGATCCGTACCTTCGCCCGCTCTATGACGCGCTGTATGACCTGATGGGGTTTGAGCGGGTCTCACGGTTCTTTGAGAAGCAGGCGATCGAGATCGCGCCACTCGCCTATATGCGCGGACGTACGCTCAATCACGCATTCATCATCCTTGACGAAGCTCAGAATACGACGCCAGAACAAATGAAAATGTTCTTGACCCGCATCGGCTTTGGTTCGCGGGCAGTTGTTACAGGCGACAGCACGCAGGTCGATTTGCCGCGCGGGGCCCGTTCGGGGTTGGCCGACGCAGCACGAGTACTCGACGGCATCCGAGGGATTGCGATGACGCGATTCTCAAGCGCGGATGTGGTTCGCCATCCGCTGGTCGCACGGATCGTAGACGCTTACGAACGCGCCGAACAAAACGGGGCGCATAGCCCGTCAATTTCAGATGCCCGCCATGCCCCCTCCCTCCCCCCCTCGCCTGCCTGACAGCGGTAGCCGCTTGCGGCCGCAGTTATCCATGCAGATCCAGTTGGGCGACGGCGTCGAAGCATTGCCGGTCGGGCGGCCTCAGTTACGCCGATGGGCTCAAGCAGCGCTGGAGCGAGACGCAGCATTGACGCTGCGCTTCGTCAGCGAAGCCGAGGGTCGGGCACTCAACCGTGAGTATCGAGATCAGGATCACGCGACCAACGTACTGACGTTTGCGTATCCAACTGATCCTGTTCACGAGAACGTTCATGAGGACGCCCCGCCCGCCCAGGCCGACATCCTGATCTGTATGACGGTCGTTGCGGCCGAGGCGGCCGAGCAAAACAAATCACTCAATCATCATCTCGCCCATCTGGTGATACACGGCACCCTGCACGCCCAAGGTTGGGATCACGACGACGAAGAACAAGCCCAGAACATGGAAGCCGTTGAGACGCAATTGCTCGCGCGTTTCGGAATTTCCGACCCCTACCGCAAGCTCGGGGCCAACTCGTAGTACCCTAGAAGTCCCAAAACTCCAGATCCCGTCGATGGCAGAGCCCTCGTCGGGCGCAGCCAGTCGACCTCGATCGCTGCTCGCTCGCCTGTCAGCGCTGATCTCCAGCGCACCAGAAGATCGTGATGACCTGTTGCAGGTTCTTCGGGAAGCCCATACTCGGGAGCTTCTGGGAGACGACGCGCTTGCGATGATTGAGGGCGTCATGCGCGTCCCCCAACTCACCGCACGCGACATCATGGTCCCGCGTCCCCAGATTGATATGGTCGACCTCCGGGATTCGCCCGATCAGGTGGTCGCTGCGGTGATTCGCTCCGGGCATTCCCGTCTGCCCGCAACCGACGGAGATCGCGACAACATTTGCGGCATCCTCCACGCGAAAGATCTCTTACGATTGGGTTCAGGTGATCAGAGCGACCTTCGTGCGCTCTTGCGCCCCGCGATGTTCATTCCAGAAAGCAAGCGGGTCGATGTGCTCTTGCGAGAGTTTCGACTCAATCGCTATCACCTCGCAGTCGTGGTCGACGAATACGGCGGTGTGTCCGGCATGGTGACCATTGAGGATGTGCTCGAACAGATCGTCGGCGAAATCGAGGACGAGTTCGATGAAGTCTCGACCATCGAGGAAATCGTCTCAATTGGTCCCGGTCAGCACGGTCCGCGTTGGCGTGTTCATGCCACAACGGAGATCGACAAGGTCAATGCCGCGCTGGGCACCGCGCTCGATGAGGAAGAGTTCGATACGCTGGGTGGGTTGGTCGTGCATGAGCTCGGTCGGGTGCCGTTGCGAGGCGAAACGCTTCGCCTCGATCGCCTGGTTTGCGAAGTCTTGAGGGCGAACGCACGTCAGGTCCAACTGCTGATGGTTGAATTGCTGCCGGAAGAGCCCACAGAAACCGAGTTGGCTCAGGAAGCGCTTGGACGACCCACCAACTCAAACCCAGCACCCAGCAACGGTCGTTAAGTCACGGCCCTCGGGAGCTGGTGGGTGGCTTTGGCTGGACGGTTGCGTTGGGGTTGCCCACGCCGCCAGCTTTACGCCCTGGCCGAGTCCGGCTCCAGCCTGGCTACCAGCCTCGGTTCAGCTACTCGCGCTGGCTTGGCTGGCCGCACGGGTGACCTCAGCGGGCGATCGACGTGGCGCGTTCTGGCGCGGGCTCGTATTCGGATTTGGCACGTTCGCCGCCGGCGTCGGCTGGATCTATATCAGCCTGCATGTGTACGCAGAGCTTTCGGTAGCGCTCGCTGCGCTGGCCACGGGTTTACTGGCCTTGGGCTTAAGCGTGGCGCCCGCCCTGGCCGGGGCGCTCACCGCTGCGCTCAAGCCAACCCGTCAACACGGCGATAGCCGCCATGGTGGGGCGGACGCGCGAAATGACGCCCTTGCACCCTTCCGATTTGCAGCCTGCTGGACTTTGTTCGAACTCGGGCGTGGGTATGCGTTCAGTGGATTTCCTTGGCTCGCGTCAGGCTATGCGCATGTCGACTCGCCACTGGCCGGATGGGCTCCCGTTTTTGGTATCTATGGCGTTACCGCAGCGGGGGCGTTGGTTTCCGCATGCCTCGGAGTCTTCGTTCAATCAATCGGATCGCAAGGCCGCCAGAAGCGTCGTGGCTTGAAGCCAATTGGCTTGGACCACATCGTTTGGAAGCAGACCGCTCTGCCGCTTGTCATAGCATTACTCACCCTGGGCTCGGGCGCGGTCCTGCACCAGATTGAATGGGTTCAGCCGAAAGGCAATCCCCTGTCGGTTCGTCTGCTTCAGGGCAACGTCTCGCAA
>CAIPGD010000049.1 GCA_903864485.1 uncultured bacterium
GCCGATGTTTTCCCGCCTTCTGTTAAAGCGCCATAGTGTCCTGCCGGGCTTTGACCTGTCACTTGGTCTGGCGGTGACGTATCTGAGTCTGATCGTGTTGATTCCATTGTCGGCTGCGTTTCTGAAGACCTTCGCCTTGTCCTGGTCCCAGTTCGTCGATGCGGTGGCGACTCCGCGCGTGGTGGCCTCGTATCAACTGACGTTCGGGGCTTCGTTGTTAGCCGCTCTGGTGAACGCCGTCTTTGGGCTCATCATGGCCTGGGTTCTGGTGCGGTATCCGTTCCCCGGTAAGCGCATCGTGGACGCGCTGGTTGATTTGCCATTTGCCTTGCCGACAGCCGTCGCAGGAATTTCGCTCACCGCGATTTACGCTCAAAACGGCTGGATCGGCCGCTGGTTGCCATTCAAGGTCAGCTTCACGCCGATCGGCGTATGGGTCGCATTGGTGTTTATTGGGCTTCCCTTTGTCGTGCGGACGGTGCAACCCGTGATCGAGGACCTCAACCATGAACTCGAAGAAGCCGCTGCCACGCTGGGCGCCGACCGCTGGCAGACCTTCTCGAGGATCGTTTTTCCGATCTTGACCCCGGCCCTTTTGACCGGTTTTGCGATGGCCTTTGCGCGGGCGATTGGCGAATACGGTTCAGTCATTTTTATTGCTGGGAACATCCCCATGGTCAGCGAAATCACGCCGCTACTGATCATCACCAAGCTCGAGCAGTACGACATTGCCGGAGCCACCTCGATCGCCGTGGTGATGCTGGTGACTTCGTTCTTTTTGTTGCTACTGATCAATTTGCTACAAGCGTGGTCGCGTCGTCGCCAGGGGGGCTTGTGACTAGTCTGGCCGCTGAGTCGATTTCGATGAGTCACGTGGGGCTTGTACCCGCGTTGATGCGCCGGTCAACGACCGAGCCACGTTGGGTGCAATGGACGCTCATCGGGATTTCGTGGGTTTTCATGACGGTGTTCTTGTTCGTTCCGTTGGCCAGTGTGTTCGTCGAAGCGTTGGCCAAGGGCTGGGCCCTCGCCTTCGAGGCGATTACCGAGCCTGACGCGCTGGCGGCTGTTCGACTCACCCTCCTGGCTGCCGCGATCAGCGTGCCGCTCAATCTGGTCTTTGGAGTGGCTGCCGCCTGGCTGATCGCAAAGTTCGATTTTCATGGCAAGAGTGTGTTGCTCACCCTGATCGACTTGCCGTTCTCGGTGAGCCCGGTCATTGCAGGCTTGATCTTTGTGCTTGTCTTTGGCCTGCAGGGTTGGTTCGGGGAATGGCTGGTTGCGCACGATGTCCGGGTGATTTTTGCCGTGCCAGGCATTGTGATGGCCACAATTTTTATTACTTTTCCCTTCATCGCACGCGAGTTGATTCCGCTGATGCAAGTGCAGGGTATCGAGCAGGAAGAAGCCGCGCGAGTGTTGGGCGCCAATGGGTGGCAGGTTTTTTGGCGCGTGACCTTGCCGAACATTCGCTGGGCCCTGCTCTACGGCGTGATTCTTTGTAATGCCCGCGCGATGGGAGAGTTCGGCGCGGTCAGCGTGGTGAGTGGTCATATCCGTGGGCAGACCAATACGATGCCCTTGCATATTGAGATTGCTTATAACGAGTACCAGTTTGTTGCCGCTTTTGCGGTGGCCTCCCTACTGGCTGCGCTGGCACTCGTCA
>CAIPGD010000050.1 GCA_903864485.1 uncultured bacterium
ATCGTGACAGCCTTTGTATCGCAACATTATCTTGTGGCGCCGGCGCCAGCAGTCATCGTTTGCGCGACGCCGATTCCTGAAGAGGCACAGGTGGCTCTTGAGCAACAATCTGAGCACCCGATCACCTGGGTGCGGCAACCGCACGAGAACCGCCGCCGCTGGCTGGAATCTTGTCAGCAGAACGCGGACATTGCTCTCGCCCGTCTCCTCGCTGAAGACGGATCCGCGCGCGCCAGAACCCGCCGACTGTTAGAGGCTTTGGGTCTCGACTCTGACCTTGAAGACGATGCCTTTGATCGTTTTCGGATCGAGTGTTTTGATATCAGCCACACCATGGGCGAAGCGACCCAGGCCTCGTGTGTGGTCTATGAAAATCACGCGATGGTCAGCAGCCAATACCGACGATTCAACATCACGGGGATCACGCCTGGTGATGATGTCGCGGCGATGCGTCAAGTGTTGACCCGGCGTTATGGGTCACAAACCGATGCGCCCCGCAACGACCGGCATCGGTTGCCTGATCTCGTGCTCATTGACGGTGGCAAGCACCAACTCAATGCGTCGCGCGCTGTATTTGAAGAGTTGGGACTTGATGTCGGACTCCTCGTCGGCGTTGCGAAGGGCGAAGACCGCAAAGTCGGACTTGAAACTCTGGTATTTCCGGATGAGCGGCCTTCGCTGTCTTTGGGGCGCGATTCGGCAGCGTTGATGCTGATCGCCATGATCAGGGACGAGGCGCACCGATTTGCTATCACTGGAATGCGCGCCAAGCGGGCCAAAGCTCGTCAGGCCTCATCGCTGGACGAGATTGACGGCATCGGCCCAAGGCGACGTCAGCGCCTGCTGGCTCGTTTTGGCGGCGTGCGCGGGGTACAGTCTGCGAGTGTTGAAGAACTGGCTTCGGTGGAGGGCATTTCAACGACGCTCGCGCAGACTATTTATCGTCGCTTGCATTGAGATTGAGGCCCATGCCACTGAACCTGCCGAATGTTCTGACGCTATTGCGCATCCTCGCGATTCCGCTCTTGGTCCTTCTGTACTTGCTGCCGTCGCTCACAATCGCCTCGGGTGATCGCGATCTGGCGGCCGCCTTACTTTTTACGGTTGCAGCCATCACCGACTGGTTTGATGGATGGCTTGCGCGGCGTTGGGGCCAAACTTCAGCGTTTGGGGCATTTCTGGACCCCGTTGCAGACAAGCTGATTGTGTGTGCGGCACTTCTGGTGCTGCTTCAGTTGGGCCGCGTTGATGGTTTGATCGCACTGGTAATCATCGGACGCGAGATCACCATCTCGGCGTTGCGTGAATGGATGGCTACCGTCGGGGCGAGTCGTAGTGTTGCCGTTCACTCAGTTGGCAAATTCAAGACTGCTGCACAGATGGTTGCGATCCCGCTCTTGTTGTTTGATGGGCAACTCTTTGGTTTCGATGTGCGGCTCGCAGGGACGGTATTGGTTCATGTCGCGGCAGCGCTTACCCTCTGGTCGATGGCGTATTACCTGCGGAAGGCCTGGCCGTTCCTGCGCGAAACCGACGCTTGACTTCCCAACCGGAAAAGATATGATTGCCGGCTTGTTGAAGGCGGGAGTAGCTCAGTTGGTAGAGCGCAACCTTGCCAAGGTTGAGGTCGCGAGTTCGAGACTCGTCTCCCGCTCCAGATTCTCCGGGAAGTTGTTTTTCTTGTGAGCGATCAGGAACGACGCGGTTTGCAATCCATATCGCTGCAGGTTTTGGATTTGGCGCGATAGCAAAGCGGTTATGCAGCGGATTGCAAATCCGTTTAGCCCAGTTCGACTCTGGGTCGCGCCTCCACCCCACCCGGGTGGTGGAATTGGTAGACACAGCGGCCTTAAAAGCCGCCGGCTTCACGGCCTTGCGGGTTCGACTCCCGTCCTGGGTACCACGTCAGTGCAATTGGTCCTCAAAAAACTCGAGTGGGGTTCGAGGCACATTCGGCGGACGGTTTTGTTCCTGTCCGCGCAATTCAACCCGGCGGATCTTGCCCGAAATGGTCTTGGGCAGATCGCTGAATTCGATGCGCCGGACGAGTTTGTAGGCTGACACGCGCTCGCGCAGGAATCCGAAAATTGATCGGGCGGTCTCGGGGTCAGCCATGTGGCCCGGGGTCAGAATCAGATAGGCCTTCGGTACAAACCCGCGCACCGGATCGGGCGAGGGCACTACAGCCGCCTCTGCGACGGCGGGGTGCTCGATCAGCACACTCTCGAGTTCGAACGGACTAATCCGATAGCCCGAGGACTTGAAGACGTCATCGGCTCGCCCGACATACGTGATGTACCCGTCTGCGTCGCGCGCACCGATGTCTCCTGTGTGGTAGTACCCGTCGCGCATGGCCTCGGCGGTCTTGTCGGGGTCGTCTGCATAACCATTCATGAGCGCGAGGGGGCGCTGGGCGAGGTCGATGCAAATTTCACCCTCGTCGGCCGGTTGACCATCGACGTCGAGCAGGGCGATCGTGAATCCAGGGAGCGGCAATCCCATCGAGCCTGGTTTAAGCGGTACACCCGGGGGGTTGCCGATCTGGGCGGTGGTTTCTGTCTGGCCATAGCCGTCCCTAATCGTGAGGTTCCAGGCCGTGCGCACTTGTTCAATCACCTCAGGATTGAGGGGTTCACCTGCCGAAAGGAGCTCCCGGAGCTTCACCGGCCATTGCCGGAGCGGTTGCAAGATCAGCATGCGCCAGACGGTTGGTGGCGCGCAGAGCGTGTTGACTTCGTGGTGGACGAGCGCATCGAGGATGGCAGGCCCGTTGAAGCGGCTGTAGTTGTAGATGAACACACAGGCTTGCGCGTTGAGTGGGGCAAAGAAGCAACTCCACGCGTGTTTAGCCCAGCCGGGCGAGCTGATCGTCCAGTGGATGTCGCCCTTCTGCAGACCTAACCAATAAAGGGTGGACAAGTGTCCGACTGGGTAGCTGGCCTGGGTGTGCTGCACCAGTTTTGCCTTTGCCGTCGTTCCAGAGGTGAAATATTCCAGCAACGGGTCGCTGGCGAGCGTGGTCGGCAAGGTGCTCAACTCGTCGGATTCAAGTTCGCTGAGTGCGAAGTCGATCCATCCAGACACCGAGGGCTCGCCGGGAGCGATTGCGGTATGAATGAGCGTCATGCGTTCAAGCAGTTCAGGCGGAAGCTCTGCAAATTTTTCACATCCCGTGGCGTTCGTGATGACCCAGCGGGCGTTTCCTCGTAAAAGCCGGTCTTGTAGGTCATCGCCCGACAAGAGGGTCGTGGCGGGGATAACGACAGCGCCGATCTTGATGGCTGCCAGCATGGTTTCCCAAAGGGGTACTTCGTTGCCAAGCATCAACAAAATGCGATCGCCCCTCTGGGCCCCGAGGCCGAGCAGGAAATTACCGACTTGATTGGAGCGCTTTCGAAGTTCGTCGTAACTCAGTTTGGCCGTTGCACCCGTTTCCTCAACGATCTGCAAGGCAGGAGCAGTGTTATCGCGGGCGACGGTATCGAAGTAATCGCGTGCCCAGTTGAAGTGGGTCAGCTTGGGCCATTCAAAGTCACGCTGTGCAGCCTTCCAGTCGGTACGGCGCGCCAGGAGCGCGTCGCGTGTACTCAGAAATTGCTCAAGTTCGGTCATCGAGTGTCTCCTTTCTTGTCCTTGTGTAACGCTGCCCCACCCGCAAATCGGCAACTTGAACCCAACCGATCTTCGATCCGCAGGGCTTCGTTCCATTTGACGGTCCGCTCACCCCGGGCAAACGAACCGACTTTGAGTTGGCCGACCCCCCAACCGATGGCCAGGTGGACGATGCTGTGATCTTCGGTCTCGCCCGAGCGCGCGGAAACAATGCCGGAATAACCGCAGGCTTGTGCTGCCTTCCAGGCGGCCAGCGCTTCGCTCAGGGTCCCACGCTGGTTTGGTTTGATCAAGACGGTATTGGCAGCGCCGTTGTGGGCTGCCTGAGCGATGAGTCCAGCATCGGTGACTAGAAAATCGTCGCCGACGATTTGCACCCGGTCGCCGGCTGCTCGGGTAAATGCGGCAAAGCCCTCGGGGTCATCCTCCGCGAGAGGGTCTTCGATCGAAACGATGGGGTATCG
>CAIPGD010000051.1 GCA_903864485.1 uncultured bacterium
CCGGCGATTGTCCCGATTTGTGCGGATGGGGCACACCCCAGGTGCGATCGGTTCTCATGCGTTGGGGTCGAATGCGTTGGGGCCGAATGGAATGGGCTCCCGTGCGCCCCGAATTGATCGAACCTTCCCCGTGACCCTGGATCTGCGGCAATAATCGGAGCTTCGTCGGCTAGCGCGTTGCATGGCCGGGCTCCACTTCGATTTCCTTGCTTTGAGTCTATTTGCTGGGCCCTCTGCCCCTGATGTTCCTGCCCCCGATGATCTGTTGACGGAGGGCCCCGACCGTTCGAACCGTCGCGGAATGCTCGGGTCCATGGCCTTGCCTGCGCCGGAAGGGCATTGGGACGAGGCGTTCCAGGCGGGGGCTGGTACGGTCTGGGCAAACCGCTTCGGCGCCAGCGCGCCGAATGGCGAGTCACAGGGCGTTCGCAGCCATTGGGCCGATTTTTTTTCGACTCTAGGCGAACTCGGTCCGGATGCACTCGACGCACATGCGGAGCGGTTGTCCAGAGCCCTTCGGGATGACGACGTCACCTTCACCGTCCACGATGACCTGGGTGGGCCAGCCCGACCTTGGGCGCTCAACTTGTTCCCCTTCATCATCTCTGCTCCCGATTGGGCTGAGATCGAGGCCGGGGTAAAACAACGAGCGCGTTTGGCCGAATTGATGATGGCCGACGCCTACGGGCCGCAACGCCTGCTGCGCGAGGGTTTGTTGCCCAGCGCATTGGTGACCGGGCACCCAGGTTGGTTGCGTCCGCTGCAGGGTTTGCGCCCGCCTGGTGGCCTCTGGTTGCCAATTATTGCGTTTGATCTGGCCCATGACCCCGAGGGGCGCTGGTGGGTGGTTTCACAGCGCACCCAGTCACCGGCGGGCTTGGGGTATCTGCTGGAAAACCGGGTCATCGTCTCGGGGCAGTTCCCAGCTGCGTTTCGGATGCTGCGTGTGCAGCGATTGGCGGCGAGCTACCGCGCGTTGATGCGGGCGCTCATTAACCGATCGCCGATGGGTGAAGATTCGCGGGTCGTGTTGCTGACGCCAGGCGTTTTTCATGAGACTTGGTTCGAACACGCCTATCTCGCGCGCTACCTGGGGATCACTCTGGTGGAAGGGGGTGACCTGACGATCCGGGGGGATCGGGTCTTCCTAAAGACCCTCAAGGGGCTCGAGCCGGTCCACGTGATCCTGCGATTGCTGGATGACGATTGGTGCGACCCGCTCGAATTGCGCGCCGATTCGGCCCTGGGCGTGCCGGGTCTGGTTCAGGCCATGCGGGCGGGCCAGGTGCTGGTGGCCAACGCCCCCGGTTCGGGATTTATCGAGTCGCCGGCAGTGCTGGGCTTTTTGCCAGCGATCTCCGAGCGCCTGACTGGAGAAGCGTTGCGACTCCCTTCCGCGCCCACCTGGTGGTGCGGAGAGGCAGCTGCCCGAGCTGATCTTGAGCGCGGGCTAGCCAACACCTGGATCAAGCCGACGGTTCCATCCGGGCTTGGCGGCCGCCGTCAGGATGCGATCTCCGCCGCCCGACTTGACGAGCTTGCCCTGGCCCACTGGCGCGAGCGTCTGGCTCGTGAAGGCGGTGACTGGACGGCGCAGCGCGCCATTCCACTGTCGATGACGCCGACCTGGGAAAGTGGTTGCATCGTGCCACGAGCGGCCCTGGTGCGGGTCTATGCCCTGTCCGACGGGGCCGGATCCTGGCAAGTGTTACCGGGGGGACTCGCGCGTCTTGCACGGACCGAATCCGACAGTGTCTCGATGCAACTCGGCGGCAGTAGCGCTGACGTGTGGGTCATGACCGAGGGTGAGGTCGATCACAGCACGATGCTCCCTGGGCAGATTGGGCTCGATGATGTGCAGCGCTGGCGGCGTCCGGTCGCGAGTCGCGCCGGTGAGAACCTCTTCTGGCTGGGGCGTTATTCGGAGCGCGCGGAGTTGGCGACACGACTGGTGCGTCTTGGCTTGTCGCTGAATGATTCGGTTGACGCGACCCCGGTGGCCCTGCGTCAGGCGATCGTGCGGATCGCAGTTGAACTGGGGCTGATGGAGGTACCCCCGACTACGGAGGGGCTAGCGGGTTCCGCTCAGCCCGCTCCGCGCAATCGCACAACTGCGCCCCAAGGATCAGTCGCGCCCCCCGCACCGGATGTCGACGCGGTTGCTGCGAAAGCACCGCGCGCCAGCCAACCGGTGCCCGATATCCCGATTGGCCAGATCGCAACTGCGCTGATTCTGGCGATGCGCGATGATCATGGTCATAGTTCGGTCGCCTACGATCTCGCCGCGATGCGCAGAACCGCTGGCGAACTTCGAGATCGACTGTCGCCTGCGCACTGGCGCATGATTTGCGACGCGTGCGATCGGTTTTCGGCCGATTGCGCCCAGGCCGATCTTGCGTCCGAACTCGGCGGGGGCCGCGCTCGGGACGCTTCATTACGCCAGGCGATGGTGCGTCTCGAAACCCTGCTGACCGCAATCACCGGGGCTCAGGCCGACCGGATGACCCGTGACGATGGCTGGCGGTTGCTATCGATCGGGCGTCAGATCGAGCGCCTGGCCACCTTGACGACCGTGCTTGAATTCGCACTCGAGGCGGGCGCCATGAAGCACGAAGCCGGATTTGATTTTGTTCTGGACGCGTTCGACAGCTCGATCACCTATCGCGCGCGTTATCAGCGCCGCTTCGGTCTCGCCTCGCTCGTCGATACCCTGATTCTGGATGGCGATAACCCACGCGCACTGGCCTGGGTCGCGAGGACCTTGGCGGGACGCTTGGCCCGACTGCCCGTGCCGGCCGACGACGTC
>CAIPGD010000052.1 GCA_903864485.1 uncultured bacterium
ATCATCGAACGTCTCCGCGCGTCTTGAGCGCCTGCTCGAGCGTCTCGAACCGCTCCTACCCGCGCCGCGCGAGCCTGATTGGGGCGCGTCGATTGCGTTTCGGTGGCGACGCCAGCAGTCCATTTTCGGCCGCTTTGGGGCGCTCGAACCGGTCATGCAGGTGGCGAAAATCACCTTGGATGACATCCGCCAGGCCGATGAGGCCAAGCGTCTGGTCGTGCGCAATACCCGCCATTTTGTGGAAGGGCTGCCCGCCAACAATGTGTTGCTAACCGGGGCGCGCGGGACTGGCAAGAGTTCCCTCATTCGGGCCTGTCTGCACGAGTTTGCGGGACAGGGTTTGCGTCTGATCGAGGTCGACAAGGACGATCTGACCGACCTCCCCGAACTCGTCGAGCGACTGCGGGGGCGCCCGGAGCGCTTCATTGTTTTTTGTGATGATTTGTCGTTTGAGCAAGGCGAGCCCGGCTACAAGGCGATGAAGAGCGCGCTCGACGGCTCAATCGCTTCGACCGGCGATCATGTGCTGATCTATGCCACTTCCAATCGCCGCCATTTGCTACCCGAGACGATGCGCGAGAACCTTGAAGCGCGGCACCAAGACGACGGCGAAATTCATCCGGGCGACACCACCGAAGAAAAGGTCTCGCTTTCGGAACGTTTCGGTCTCTGGGTCGCGTTCTATCCCTTTCGCCAGGATGCTTATCTGGAAGTTGCCGCCCATTGGCTTGCGCAGCACGGCCTGACACTCGACGCGGCCGCGCGCACCGCAGCCCTGCGTTTTGCGCTCGAGCGCGGTTCGCGGTCGGGTCGGGTAGCAGCCCAGTTTGCCCGCGACTGGGTTGGGCAATGCGCAGATCAGGCCCGTGACGATGGCTGAAATCGATGTGGCTGTTGGCGTCTTGTTCGATTCGCGCGGCCACGTGTTGCTGGCTCAGCGCCCGGCAGGCAAAGCCTATGCGGGTTGGTGGGAGTTCCCAGGCGGCAAAATTGAGGCGGGTGAATCGGTCGGCGACGCGCTCGCGCGCGAACTGCAGGAAGAGTTAGGGATCACGGTCGCGCAATCCACGCCCTGGATGATCCGCCGCCATGTCTACGCCCACGCGCATGTCCGGCTCTGGTTTCGGCGTGTAGACGCCCGACTCGGTCATTGGCATGGCCAAGCGTTTGGTCGCGAAGGTCAGGATTTGAAGTGGTGGGACCCGAGCTCGGGGGCGCACGATTTACCAACCCCCCTACTGCCTGCGACCGAGCCGATCATTGCCTGGCTGCGATATTAGGCGTTAGTGGTGGTAGGTACTGGCGGTTGTAGGTACTGGTGGTTGCAGGTACTAGCGGTCGAAATCAGGCCGAATCACTGATCCGCCGTTCGTCTCCTGATCGTCCTCTGGCGGCGGCGACTCGGCAATGGCATAGCGCTCGCTGGCCCACGCACCCAGATCGATTTCACGACAGCGCTGGGAACAAAACGGTCGGTACCGACTGGTTGGCGTGAACTCAACCGGACGCTGGCAAGTCGGGCAATTCACCGTGCGCACGGGAGCGGCGGGCATGGACGGCTCAGAAGTTGTGACGAGCGCAATTATAGCCAGGGGGCGGTAGTAATGAGTCAAGAAATCAATCGCGAGGCTCGAAAACGGTCTTATGCGCGGTGGTTTGCCGAACCC
>CAIPGD010000053.1 GCA_903864485.1 uncultured bacterium
ATGATTGGCTTTAACTCGATCCCCAAGGTCGCTGTCGTGCCAATCCTTGTCATGTGGTTCGGCATTGGTGAAATTCCCGCTATCCTCACGGCTTTCTTGATTTCCTTCTTTCCCATCGTCGTGAATGTGGCCACCGGCCTCGCCACGATTGAGCCGGAAATGGAAGACGTGCTTCGGGCGCTTGGTGCCTCGAAACTCGATGTCATGCGCAAGGTTGGTATCCCGGGCGCCATGCCCTATTTCTTTGGGTCGCTGAAGGTCGCGATTACGTTGGCGTTCGTGGGTGCCGTCGTGTCGGAGACCATCGCGGCCAACGCGGGCCTTGGCCATTTGATGACGCAGGCGGGCTCCAATTTCCAGATGCCGCTGGTGTTTGCGGGCCTTCTGGCGCTCGCTGTGCTTGGCATCGGCATGTACGCCATCACCGCATGGATCGAAGCCCGCATGACGGGCTGGGCGTTCCGCTCTCAGCAAAGCGCTGGCCGCTAGGCTTAGGCCTTATTGTTTGCCCAATTGTTGGAAGCCGCTTGTGCGGCTTTCTTTTTGTGCGTTTGCGAGACTTTTTTCATTTCCCTCAACGGAACCTTGACCCTCGGCACATTGTCCGTCCTCAGAACATTTCGCTCAGAATGATTTGTGGATGAGCGGAGTGTCTGTCTCGTCTTGGGGGTGATGTGAAGCGCCGATGTTGGATCGTCCGGCCTTTGATCCTTTCCTTCTGTTTGATGATGGCTTCTGCCCTGCCGAAGGAGGCGTCGGCTGGGGTGAACTGGACCCCAGCCGTGGGACAAAGGCTTGCTGAGTGAAGGTAGATTCGCGGCTGCCCTTGTCCGTCAAAAATCAGCCGCAGGCTTGATCAGGCGATCCGCGCCGCTGCATTGGGTGGCTGTGCGGCGATGCGACGGTGGGCCAGTTGGCGCATGCCCCAGACCAGACATGCGCCAACGGCCAGCACGGCAATTGCCGTGAGCGGCCGGTAGAACAGCCATGCGAAGGCGATAATCAGCGGAGCGACCACGAAGGTGCAGAGCAGCGCCACCAGCGAAGCCCCCGCGCCGACGATAGTGCCGATGAAGGGAACCACATCCGCCAGCACCTCCAGAAGCGACAGCATCAACCGGAAGCCGATGAACATCAGCACCACGCCGACAATGCGAAGGATCCACGTCAGCAGCGCGTTCTCATCTTCCCCATGTTTGAACATCGTTTCCGGCGGCACCAGGCCGGTTTCCGCCAGAATGATTTCGCGGCCATTGCCCGCCAGCCACGGCACAAATGTCGATTGCATCTGACGCGCGACGACGCTCACCGGTTGCAAAGGCAGGACCTTCCAGGAGATGCGGACATCGCCGATCAAAGGCTGGTCGGCATTGGCCCCCGCATAGACTTTGCCCTGGAGGATCCGGGCCCGGGCACCGAGTTTGGCGCGGGCCTCCGCAAGGGCGCTGTCGGGTGCAGAAAATGGTTCGGCGGACCACAGCAGGCCAATGACTTTGGGGCCGAGCGTGAAGGCACCGAGCGTGGCGTCAGCAGAGGCGAAGTCGCGCGATGCTATGGCGGGCATCGGTGGATTGCGGTGGTCGGTCGCATTCCGGAAGCGGCTGGAATCAATCGCCCGATCAGCCCATTCGCGCGTGTAAGAATAACGGGTGACCGTTTCCTCACCGCCGCCGAGCTTCTTCTGCGTCTCGCTGTGACTTTCCTCTTTCCACTGGTACATCTCGACCTTGCGAGACAGCTTCAATCCATTCGCCGCGAAGGCAAAATCGGCATCAAGCACGCCTGCCTCCGACGCCGTTGGCCCTGCAATGTGGACGAGCTTGCCTTCGCGCGCCGGGTCGATGGTTCCGGCATTTATGCCAATGACCTGTCCGGCCCCTTCACTCAGCGCCGCAAATGTTTTTGCCGATCGTCCTTCGTTCCAGAACATCAGAACGCCGGCAACAAGCACGAGCAGGAGACCGAACAGGATCGCCTTAATGCTGTCGCCGATCCGGCTGAACCATGAGCGCGATGTCGTCTCGGTGAAATCGCCCGAACCCGGCAGCCCTTCGGTGATGTTCGAGAGAGAGATATCGGAAGGACTTGCGTCCGCATTGTCGTTCTGGTCACTCATCGCACGCCTCTCATCCGGTTGCGGGCACGCCTACCCCTGGCGCAACCTAGACAGGTATCTGACGAAAATAAAGATTTGCCGAAACACAAAACCCCGATCTCGGCGCGGCGTGTTGTTATGTCAACAGTTGGCTGTGCGGG
>CAIPGD010000054.1 GCA_903864485.1 uncultured bacterium
GAAAATGTTCGGCGCCATGAAGATCTCTTCGGGTTGATTTCACGTCGTGTTGGCCAAGAAGTCAGTTCCGCGGCCGACTCGGCGCTCGCGGCTGCGCGGTTGGCTCAGGCCCGCGCTGAACGTCAGCAGATTCTGGCCGCGATTGGTAATGCCCGAACCCTATTGCAGGCGCTCAGTGGCGACGCAGTGCGCAGTGTGATTGCGCTGGACGCACCGGCGCTCGGGTTTGATTCGGTTGCTGCGGCGCTCGTCGCCGCCGAGCAGTTTTCCCCTGAGATTGCCAAGCAACGCTTGCTGGCCAATGCCGCTGAAGCCGACCTGCAGGTTCGGAAGGGGCAGTTGATGCCCACCTTGGCCGCCCGAGTCGAACATCTGCGAAATCCCAACGTCGGCTTTCGATCCAATACCGATCGCGCATTGCTGGCCTTTGAATTCGCGCCGGGGGCGGGTCTGTCCGCTTTGTCAGCGGTTCAAGAGGCAGAGGCGCGTCGTCTGGCGGCTTTGTCAGCGATTGACGGGGCCCGTCTGGATCTGGAACAAAAGCTGAATTCGGCCTGGATCGATGCGCAGGCCAGTGTGATTCAACGCGAGCCCCTGCGTTTGCTCGCGCGAACCAATGCTGCGATTGTTGATTCTTTTCTGCGTCAGTACCGCGTTGGTCGAAAGAATTGGCTGGATGTCTTGAATGCGCAGCGCGAGGCAGTTCAGGCAAGTTACTCTCTCGCAGACATTGACGCTCAGGCCCTGTCCGGTGGCCTCCGGGTTCGTTTGGTGGCGGGTGGGATTTCGGGGGATACGCTGGCCGCTTTGACGCTATTGCCTTTGCCTGCGCTCCCGCCGCCGTCGCCCCTGAGTGGGGCGCTTGCGGATAGGGATGCCGCCGCAGCCTCCGAACAAAATTCGCCACCCAACCGAGGCAATCGTTGAACGCGGTTTCGCCTTCTCTTGATCCGCCTGCCGTCATGTTGAGCGATCCGGACCTCGCGCGCTTGCTGGCCCGTATGGCGGCGCTTCAGGGGCGTGCGGTTCCGGCGCACCGGTTCGGTATGGCAACAGCGCCGAACGGCGTCGCGCTCGAAGGATTGCCGCGGGTTGATCGCGCTGAGGAGATTTGGGCCTCTCTCTTCCCTGGTTGCCCGCCGTCCGATCGGGTGACCGATCCGACACGAAGGGATTTTCCATTGCTCTGGATTCCTCTGAGCGAAGCTGAGCCACCCCTGCTGGTGCGTGGTGGTTTGGCCTCTGGCGCCTTGGTGGCCCAGACCAACGATGGCAATAACCAGGTTATTGAGCGAATCGAACAAGTCCGTGGGGTCTTGTTGCGCCTGCGGGTGTCAATAGAGCCCGGGGGGGATGCGGACACCGAATCTGTGGGGGCTATGGGTACCGTCCCCGGCCCGCGCAGCGCCCGGGAATGGTTTGCTTACGCGATCCGAAAGCGCCGACGCGTTTTCATTGAGGCATCGATCGCGACCACCGTTTACAACTTGCTGGCATTGGTGACGTCTCTTTATTCGCTCAATGTGTACGACCGGGTCATACCAACGCAAGGCTGGTCGACCTTGTGGGTGCTGTCGATCGGTGCTTTTCTCGGGGTGGTCTTTGAGTTCGTCATGCGCGAGATTCGCGCGGCGATGGTTGATCGAGCCTGCAAAGAAATTGATCTGGAGCTTTCTGGCGTGTTTTTTGGCAAGGCGCTGTCGATTCGGATGGACCGACGGCCGAGCACGATCGGAACCTTTGCCGCGCAGATCAGGCAGTTCGAATCGGTCCGAAACACGCTCACGTCGACGACCCTGTTCCTGCTGGCTGACATGCCGTTCGCCTTATTTTTTATTGGTGTCATCGCCTTGATCGCGGGCAAAGTTGCCTTGGTCCCTCTCGGGTTGTTGCCCGTGGCGATCCTGACGGGGTTCGCTTATCGACGCCGCATTCAGCGTCTGACCGCCCTTCAGACGGATGAGGCCAATCAACGCAATGGTGTGCTGATTGAAGCGATCGACGGCATCGAGTCGATCAAGGCTGCGCAGGGCGAATGGAAACAACTAGAGCGCTGGCAGTCTCTCAACGAATCGCTCTCGACCAATGAATTGGCTTTGCGTCACGCCACGACCCAGTCTGCCGCGGCCGTGCAAAGTATTCAGCAACTCAGCTATATCGCCATGATCGCTGCCGGGGCGGTGGCTATCGGGTCCGGAGAGCTCACCATGGGAGGGTTGATTGCCTGTTCAATTATCAGCGGACGGGCGCTCCAGCCGATCGCAATGATGTCTAACCTGATTGCGCAGTGGGCCCAGGCGCGGATTTCACTGCGTAGTCTGGATGCCATCATGGCCTTGCCTTCCGATGGCCCTAACGAAGTCGGCGCACGGCTGTTGATTCCCGAGCAAACCAATGGCGAACTGGCTCTTGAGGAAGTTCGCTATGTCTACGGGAGCCGCGTGGACGCCAATCTCCGCGGCACTGGTGTAGGAGCCCCCGCCGAGGCCGGCTCATCGGTAGGTCCTGGCCCAACGGATCTGGTCGCGCTGAATGTTCCCAAACTTGGGATTGCTGCGGGAGAACGCATTGCAATCGTGGGGCCGGTCGGCTCGGGCAAGTCGACCTTGATCAAAGTGCTTTCTGGGCTTTACAGGCCGCAGTCGGGACGGGTCTTTTTAGGGGGGGTCGACATGGCCCTTTTGGCCCCCGAATTCGTCCGCGAGCATGTCGGCTATTTGCCCCAGGATGTCCGCTTGTTTCAAGGGACGTTACGAGAAAATCTGACGATCGGTTTGCCCAGTCCGAGTGACGAGCAGGTCTTGCAGGCGGCCCGACTGACGGGTCTCGATCAGGCGATCGCGGCCCATCCCAAAGGACTTGCGCTTGAAATTAGCGAAGGGGGACGAGGGCTTTCGGGTGGCCAACGTCAGTTAGTCGGGTTGACAAGATTGTTGATTGCCCAACCTTCAGTTGTCCTGCTTGATGAGCCAACCGCGTCGATGGACAGCGATCTCGAGCGCTTCGTGATGGGGCGCCTCGTGAGCAATCTGCGCAAAGATGCGGTACTGGTGATCGTCACCCACAAGATGGCCTTGCTCCAGCACGTAGGCAGGGTTCTGGTCGTTGATCGCGGACGTCTCGTGATTGACGGCCCTCGCGATGCGGTTTTGTCTCGTCTCGCTACGCCGGCGCCTACGCCTCCGTCGGGAGCCTGAAGATGGGTCGATACAGTGCCGGCCAGCGCCGTTCCAGCGGCTTGATGTGGGGCATCACCCTCGTGCTGGCGGGGGGCTTAACTTGGGCTTCGTTGGCCGAAATCGACCAGGTCACCCGGGCCGAGGCGCGTGTGATCGCAAGCAGCCGGACGCAGGTGATTCAGAGCCCCGATGGCGGGGTCATCGCGGAATTGCTGGTCCGCGAGGGCGATGTCGTCAAGCCAGGGCAGGTTTTGGCTCGGCTCGACGCGACCAAACCCCAGGCAGCGTTTCAAGAATTCAATGCAAAGTCGGCCGCGCTTAGGGCACAAGTATCGCGTCTTCGCGCCGAGATGTTTGCCACTGAACCCAAATTTGATGCCGACCTCAAGTCCCAGTTCGCAGGATTTGTCGAGAATCAGCTTGCCCTTTATCGACGTCGTCATGCCGCGGTGGTCGAAGAAGTGGCCGGCTATGAAAAGGGCCTCGCTCTGGTGAAGCGCGAACTCGAGATGAACGAGCCCCTGCTTCGTACCGGCGACGTTAGTTTGACCGAGGTGCTCAAGCTTCAACGTCAGGTGATCGAGCTGCAGGGGCAAATTACCAACCGCCGTAACAAGTATTTTCAGGAATCTCAGGCCGATTTGGCTAAGGCCGAAGAAGAACTGGCCGGCATCAATCAACAGTTGGCGCAGCGCAAAGATTTTTTGGAGCACACCGAGCTCACCGCCCAGGTTCATGGGGTAGTGAAAAATGTCAAAATAACGACGATCGGGGGCGTTGTGCGTGCGGGCGACGAGGTTATGCAGATTGTCCCTGTTGAAGACGACCTGATCGTTGAAGCGAAGGTCCGGCCGGCCGATATCGCATTTGTCAAACCCGGCCTGATGGCGTCAGTCAAGATCGATGCCTGGGACTACACCATTTACGGGGCCCTTCAGGGCGTCGTGTCCTATCTGAGCGCGGATACGCTCAGTGAAGACCTGAAACCAGGCGAACAGCCCTACTACCGAGTCCAGGTTAAAACCTCGGGCCGCGTGTTGCCGGGAGCGGGATCTGCTGATAGATCTCGAGATCACAACATCGAAATCCTCCCGGGTATGACCGCAACCGTTGAAATTAAAACTGGGCGCAAGACGGTGCTTAACTACCTGGTGAAGCCGATTTTCAAGACCCTCGGGGAGTCACTCGGTGAACGCTGAACCATCGCAAATGAACGAACAGTTTTGCTGGATCAACTGCACGCAGCGAGGTATCCTCCGTGCTGCTTTTAATACTCATGTTGTAAACTCGCGACGCGTCGGGTGTGAATCGTTTGCCGCGACAAAGCGGTTTGGCTAAGCTCCACCCTGTTTTCTATCCCTTTTTTCTGAGAGCAATCGATGTCAGTTAAGTCTCTGCGTGACTCCTCGGAAGGGCGCATCGCCGTCAAGAACCCGGCAGTCTTGTTGCCTCAGCAAGCGGGAGTGACTGACCTCCCTAAATTGCCACTACCTCGCGGCGTCACGGTCAATAAAGCGGAGCTCTCCGAAGTTGACGGACAAGTCCGCAGCGACAGTGCAAGCGCGGTTGAA
>CAIPGD010000055.1 GCA_903864485.1 uncultured bacterium
CGTGCGAGTGCGGTCGCACTGGCGGCCCACCGCATACACATAGGCTCGGCACGCCATCATCGTGGTGTATAGATCGGCCAACTTGCCCTGCATCAATTGAAAGGTCCCGATCGGCTGGCCGAACTGCTCGCGATCGTGCACGTAGGGCAGCACCACATCCAGACAAGCACTCATGATGCCGAGTGGTCCACCGCTCAGGACCGCCCGCTCAAAATCAAGGCCACTCATCAGGACCTGCGCCCCGCGCCCAATCGCACTCGCTGGATCGTCGGTGGTGGCGCCAAGCACGTTGGACAGAGGGACTTCGCAGTTCTCAAAGACCAGTTCCCCTGTATGGCTGCCGCGCATGCCGAGCTTGTCGAGCTTCTGAGCTGTCCTGAAGCCCGGGAAGTGCTTCTCGACCAAAAATGCGGTGAGCGCGCGTCGACCAGGCTCAGGAGCGGTGCGCGCATAGACCACCAGGACATCGGCATCGGGACCGTTCGTAATCCACATCTTGGTGCCGTTCAGCACCCAGTGTTTGCCCTCACCCTCACCGCGCAGATCGGCGCGCAATCGCATCGACATCACGTCACTTCCGGCACCAGGCTCGCTCATGGCCAGGGCCCCGATCGAGGTCCCAGCGACCAGCCCCGGCAAATAGCGCGCTCGCTGAAGGTCTGACCCGTTTCGGAAAATCTGATTAATACACAAATTGGAATGAGCGCCATAACTCAGCCCCACGGCTGCGCTAGCGCGGGAGATTTCCTCGAGTGCGACGATATGTGCGAGGTAGCCCAGATCCGTGCCCCCGTAGGCCTCGCTGACAGTCAAGCCATGGAGCCCGAGTTGGCCGAGCTTCGGCCACAAATCCATCGGAAACTGGTCGCTGCGATCGATCTCTGCAGCGCGCGGTGCAATTTCCCGTGCTGCAAATGCCTGCACCGCGGCCCGCAACTGAGCGACGTCCTCACCAAGGTCAAACTGCAATCCGGGCAGGTCGGGCATCCGTGTCTCCTCAGGTCTCGTTATTTCTCTCCCATGTTACCGTGAGGTCCCAACCCCGCACATCATTAACAAGCACCATGCATCCGCACGAACTGGAACTCGAATACCCCCTCGCTGAACGCCTGCCAAGCCCCGCCGAGCTGGTCGAAGTTGCCCCGGGAATCCGCTGGTTGCGCATGCCCCTGCCCTTTGCGCTCGACCACATTCATCTCTGGCTCTTGCGGGACTGTTTTGAGGGGCGCGACGGCTGGACGCTGATTGATTGTGGAATCGCTTCCGAAGAGGTCCGTGGGCTCTGGCAGCAAATTGAAGCAACCGCGCTCGAAGGTTTGCCACTCGTGCGGATAATTTGTACGCACATGCACCCGGACCATCTGGGAATGGCGGCTGAACTTTCCAAGCGCCACCGGATTGCACTTTGGATGACGCTTGGCGAATACGCCATGGGCCGCATTCTTTCGGCCACCCTACCGGGGACGGATGGCAGTGCTTCGATTGCACATTACCGTCAACATGGCCTGACCGATGAGGACACACTCGAGCAGATGCGTCGGCGCGGCGATCGGCACTTCAGCCAACTCGTCCCATCGGTACCGCTGGCATATCGGCGCATTCATGCCGACGAAGTGATCACGATCGGTCAAGGTCAATGGCGGATCGTGATCGGTCGGGGACATTCGCCCGAACATGCAGCCCTATATGACGAGGCCCATCAGATTCTGATTTCGGGCGACATGGTGTTGCCGCGAATTTCGACCAATGTGAGCGTTCATGCGATCGAACCTGAAGCCGACCCCGTGAATGATTATCTGGAATCACTCCAACGATTCGAAACCTGCGCGCCGGATACGCTGGTCCTGCCCTCCCATGGCAGACCCTTCCGGGGCCTGCATGTTCGACTGCGGCAACTTCGGGAACATCACGAGGCCCGCCTTCTCGACACGCTCAATGCTTGTCGCGAACGACCGATGAGTGCGATTGATTTGCTGCCCGTCCTGTTTCGCCGAAAGCTGGACCTTCACCAATCGGGTTTTGCGATTGGTGAGGCCATTGCCCACCTACATGCCCTGTATTTCAGGGATCAGGTCCAGCGTCACCTCGACGATGACGGTGTGATTCGTTTTTCGGTCAACTAAACCGCGATCGGGCGGGCGCTAGGGTAAGCGTGCGAGGCCGCCGCGCCTTCTTGCGCAGCCAGGGTCTCACGCACCATCGCCGCAGCGCCTTCGACCGCGGGCTTCATCACGACGCGTGGACGGGCGGGCGCGGCAGACAATCGGGCGAGCCCAAGCATCACGTTGAGAACAACCTCGCACTGGGCCCGGTCGAGCTCCGCCACCATTCCAACCAAACGCTCACGCAGGTTGAAATCGGACACCGAGTCCAGCGTCGGTGAACCGCTCCGATGCAACAATCCGTTTGGATCCGAAGCGGGTTCCTCGTTGCTGTCGAGTGCCCGCAGATCCAAATTGAGCCATTCGGCCAGAACCTGCATTTTGGCCAGCTCAGGCACCGTCAGACCTCGCATCCACTTGCGAGCGGCCTCTTGAGAGATCGGCGATTCGCTGCGCGAACGGAGGTTGAAGTCACGCGCCACCATCGCTGCCGAGGGGTTGCGACCATAGTATCTAAACAGGCCGCGATTCAGAGCACGCGCAAACTGCTGCGCGACATGACGGGTGGAACTGATTCTCATTGGGGAACTCCTGGTGGGATCTGCGTCTGACTTGGGACGACGGCTTGGATGGCTGCTGGGCTGACTGCTGGGATGACTGAAAGCTACAGCAAAAAAGTAACAAACTTCGGCATCCTGCCAATCATCAGGAGGATATTGCGCAATTCAAAAACCCCCAGTTGGGACTTCGCTGCATCGCAACAAATACGGGGATCACACTCCACCCCGCACGCTACGGTGAGCCGCGATTGTCCCCTGTCGATCATCTGATTGACCATCGCAGCGCTTGTCACGAGACGGCATCCTGGGTTGAATTCAGGAAGGCCAGACCCCAAGATCGGCAAGCTGCAAGTTGACCTGCGCGGCCCAACCGCGATTTGCAGCCGGACTCGCCGGACTTGGATGCAAGATCGACCCAATGCGGATTGCAGGCCATCCCGCTAGCGCGCACTGCAAGCGGCGCTCGGCGAATCCACCAACCCCAATGACCCAGTCAGGCTGAAGCGTTCGGACTGCCTGTTGCAAATGCGCATCGCAGGCGGCTTCGAGAACCCGCAGTTCAGCGGCCGGCAATCGGTCTGGAGTGAAGTTGCGCCCGCCAGCTTCCAGAAATGCCAGGGGGCACCAATTGAGCACAAAGGATTCCTCGAAAAAGGCCTCTGGTGCGCCCCAACGCTCGGCCACCCATGCCCACAATCGCCGCCCACTAACTTCCGACCGGTTGCAAGCGAAACCCTGAATTGGGCGTTTTGGATGGGGTTGCTCGGGTTGCATAACCTCGGCCCTCAGGCCCATCCAATCCCTAACCGCGGCGACCTCGCCGAACGGAACTCCGGTCTGCATCATCCCGAACGGGCCAGGATTCATCCCCAGAAAAATCACCCGGCGCGGCCCTGCGGCGAACTGGCGAACGTAGCGCTCGTAGACGGCCCACGCGTACTCGAGAGGGTTCAGTACGGCTGCAACGGGCGCCCGGAAATGCATCGCCGCCAACTGAGCATTCAAGGTTTGGGCCGCCGCCAATAAGTCATTGCTGGTGGGCGTCAGCGGTGCAAGCTCGGATGCGGTCAGAGGGGCAGCAAGGGATGCAATCGGATCCATCGCGCGAGCGTAACCGAGATTGGGTTATCGATTTGGTTGTCGATTGGGTTATCGATTGGCCTCAAGCGTTAGGATGACGAGATCGCCAAGCCATTCAAATCGCCACTTCAAAATACGAGCCCACGCACGATGAACCAAACGCTCAATCTGGCAGATCTTCCAATCACGATGCAGGCCATCGGTCACGGCAAGGGCGGCGGGCCCGAGGTGCTGGAGCCAATCGAGGTCCCGCCCCCAGGGCCAGGGCCCGGTGAAGTGTTGATTCGAGTCGCCTATGCCGGTGTCAACCGACCGGACATCCTGCAACGCAGCGGCCGTTATCCACCGCCGAACGACGCCTCGCCGCTGATTGGACTCGAGGTATCGGGCCACATTGTGGCGCACGGCGAAGCGGTCGAACTCCACCCCACCAACGCGATCGGCTCCGCCGTGTGTGCGCTCTGTAACGGCGGCGGATATGCCCAGTACGTGGCGGTCCCTGCGGGTCAGGTCCTACCGATCCCCGCCGGGCTGAGCCTGGCCCAAGCCGCGGCACTGCCCGAAAATCTGTTCACTGTCTGGCACAACGTGGTCGAACGCGGACATCTGGCAGCCGGGGAAACGTTCCTGGTGCATGGCGGTTCGTCCGGGATTGGACTCAACGCCATTGGTCTTGCCAAAGCCCGCGGTGCCACGGTCTATTGCACCGTCGGGGATGCACGCAAGGCGGCTGCCTGTGTCGAAGCGGGCGCCGACGCAGCCATCGTTTACCGTAGCCAGGACTTTGTTGAAGAAGTCGCACGACTGACCGGAGGCCGCGGGGTCGATCTGATCCTTGATATGGTCGGTGGCGACTACGTGGCCCGCAACCTGCGTGCGTTGGCCCTGGATGGTCGCCTGGTCCAGATCGCCTTCCAACAACCGTCGCGGGTCGAAGTCGACTGGATCACGCTGATGACCCGCCGGTTGACGTTCACCGGATCGACGCTGCGGCCCCGATCAAGGGAGGACAAAGCCGCCATGGCGCGCGCGCTCGAGCGCGAAGTCTGGCCCCTCCTCAGCCAGGGCAAGGTGTCGCCTGTGATCGATTCCAGTTACGCGCTTGCGAACGCCGTCGAAGCCCATCGACGGATGGAGACTTCCCAGCACATCGGCAAAATCCTGCTCGAAGTTCCCCAAACCGGCGCATGAACGTACAAATCGCCAGCGACCTGCATCTGGAGCTGCTCCGACGGGATCCACGATTGCGCAGTTGGCAGGTGGTTGAGCCCGCCCCCAACGCGGCACTCTTGATCCTTGCAGGGGACATCCACCAGGGCGCAGCGGCGGTGGAGGCCTTTGTGGATTGGCCGGTGCCCGTCTTGATCGTGCCAGGCAATCACGAAGCGTACGAATCAAGCATCCAAACGTCACTCGCAGCGATGCGGGCGGCCGCCGAGGGCACACATGTCCGCGTACTCCAACGCGAAGTTGCCGTTATTGAAGGGGTTCGATTCGTTGCGGCCACGCTCTGGAGCGACCCGGCTGTGATGGGTGAGCGCGAGGCTGCGGCCCGCGTCGCGCTCTTGCAGACGATGGTCGACTACCGCTTGATCGCGACCGACCGCCCCGGCGCCAACCCGCAGGACCGATTGACCATCGATGAAACGACGGACCACCATCGGCGCGATCGGGCATGGCTCGAAACCGTAATCAACCAGGACTTTGACGGCCCGACCGTCGTCATTACCCACCACCTGCCATCACAGCGATCGATCGCCCCACGCTATGCCGGTAGCCTGTCCAATGCAGGGTTTGTCTCGGAGCTCGAACCCATGATGGGCGCCGAGCGCGTCCAACTCTGGATCCACGGGCATACCCACAGCTCATTTGACTACACCGTCGCGGGCACGCGGGTCGTCTGTAACCCTCGAGGTTATGCCCGCGGTCTCGGATCAAATCCAGAACAAGCCCGGCCCACCTTGTCGTTCGAAAATCCAGAATTCCAACCCGCTCTCGTGATTGAAATCAAGTCTGCACCAGCTTGCGATGGCGATGGATACTCATTAACAAACCGGCCCCAAGTCCAAGCGTAACCATCGCCGTTCCGCCGTACGACATCCACGGGAGAGGGACCCCGACGACCGGCAAAATCCCACTCACCATGCCCATATTCACAAAGGCGTAGGTGAAGAAAATCATCGTGATTGAGCCCGCGAGCAGGCGCATGAACATGGTCGCTCCAGAGGCTGCGATCATGAGCCCCCGCAGCATGAGTGCGAGATAAAGAACGAGCAAGATCAGGTTACCAACCAGGCCGAATTCTTCGGCGAATACCGCAAACACAAAATCCGTCGTACTTTCCGGAATGAATTCGAGGTGGGCCTGGGTGCCCTGCAGCCAGCCCTTTCCCCACAGCCCTCCAGAGCCTACGGCGATGGTCGACTGAATAATGTGAAAGCCCTTACCGAGCGGATCACTCGAAGGATCGATCAGCGTCAGGACGCGTTGACGTTGATAGTCATGCATCGCCATCCATAGCAAAGGCGTTGCCGCTGTAATTCCGACGCCCAGTGCGATCAGTAGCTTCCAGGGAAAGCCCGCGAAAAAAATGACATATGCGCCGGCTGCGAAAACCAATACCGCAGTCCCCAGATCAGGCTGGCGCGCGATCAGTAGCGTCGGCAGCAGCAGTAGCGCGGCGGACACCAGGAAGTCGATCGCCCGCAAAGCCCCCTCGCGACGATGAAACCACCACGCGAGCATTAAAGGGGTCGCAATCTTGAGCAACTCGGACGGTTGAATCCGCGTGAACCCGAAATTCAACCAACGTCGCGCACCTTTGGAAACATCGCCAAACAGTGCGACCCCGATCAGCAGGATGATCCCCAGCACATACAAAGGAACCGCCGTCCCGCGCATCCAGTTGGGTGGCAAGTTGGCGGCTGCCCAACACACCAATGCAGCGACGAGAATGTTGCGCAGGTGGGCCTCGAAGCGCCCCGGAAAATTGACCCCAGCCGAATACACTGTCATCACACTCAAAATCAAAATCAGAATTAGTGTCACCGTCAGAATCGGATCAAAAACCAGAATCGCCCGACGCGTCCCGCGCTTGAAATCGTCAAACGTCATCGACGCTCCTGCTCAGCGGGCCGAACGGGCGCTGGCCCTGGCGTTGGGGTGGCCGGAAAAGCTGGAGCGCTCGGAGCGCCCGGAGCGCCCGGAGCGGCAGGAACTGGACTAGGAACTGGATCCGGCTCCGGCTGGGGACCATCCGGCACATCCCGCAAGGCCGGATCCTCAGAGGCAATCCCGATCGTCACCGCTTTAACCGGATCGCCCTCAGGGCGCTGGCCAAGCAGGACGTAATCGATTGCCCGCCGCGCAATGGGTGCAGCAGCAGCGGCCCCAAAGCCGGCATTTTCAACAATCACGGCCAGTGCAATCTGAGGATTGTCGGCCGGCGCAAAGGCCATGAACAGCGAATGATCGCGGTAACGCTCTGAAATGCGGCGTGCATCGTAGCGCTCATTCTGTTTGATCCCAATTACCTGGGCCGTCCCCGTCTTACCCGCGGCCGAATAGGGTGCCCCCACAAACGCATGACGACCCGTGCCGAAACGGTTGACATCGACCATGGCCGACTTGACCAGCTTGAGCCACTCGGGTTTGAGCGCAATGCGCTCGCGCTCGGGCGTACTGACCTGCGTGACGCCCCGCGTGCCTGGATTTTCCAGTGCGCGAACCACCCGCGGTGGTCGAACAACCCCATCGGCGGCCAAGGTCGCGGTGGCATGCGCCAGTTGCAGGATCGTAAACGCGTTATAGCCCTGACCGATCCCGATCGAAATCGTCTCACCCGCCAACCACTTTTGCTTGTAACGGCGTAGCTTCCAGGCGCTCGATGGCAGGATCCCCTGCACCTCGCCTTCGAGGTCAATTCCGGTCAGCTGACCGAATCCCCAGGGCTTCATGAAATCGTGAATGGCATCCACGCCCATGTCGTTGGCGACCATGTAGTAATACGTATCCGAGGACACGACAATCGAGCGATGCAGATCCACGGCACCGTTCCCGCGGGGATTGGAGTCGCGAAACTTGTGACCCCCAAACTGGAAGTAACCCGGATCGTAAATCGTGGTGTTGGGCGTACGCTTACCGCTCTCGAGGGCCGCTAATGCCATGAATGGCTTGTAGGTCGAGCCCGGCGGGTAAGTGCCGCGCAGGGGTCGGTTCAGCAAGGGCTTGTCGGGCGACTCGTTATAGCCCTGCCAAACCTGAGGATCAACGCCATCGGTAAAGAGATTGGGATCGAAGGTCGGTTTACTGACAAAGGCCAGAATCTCTCCCGTTCTTGGATCGATTGCGACGAGGGCGCCGCGCCGATCACCAAACATGTCTTCGACCAGCTTCTGCAGACCCAGATCAATTGAGAGGACAACGGTGGTCCCAGGCAGGGGCGCGCGCCGCGACAGGGTTCGCACCGGTCGCCCACCCGCGGAGACCTCAATCTCTTCGTAGCCCACTTGTCCGTGCAGGACCTTCTCATAGCTCAGTTCCACCCCAACCTTACCGATCTGGGTCGAGCCAATGTACTGGCTCGACTGCTCGGACTCTTCGAGGCGCAACTTGTCGGCCGGCGAGATCCGTCCGATATGGCCAATTAAATGACTGGCTGTTTCACCCAAGGGATAGCTGCGAAACAACCGCGCCCGCACTTCGACCCCGGGCAAGCGAAACCGGTTGGCCGCCAAAATCGCGACTTCCTCGTCGGTCAAACGGCTCTTGAGCGGGATTGATTCTGCGGACTTTGAATCCTCGAACAGGCGTCGAAATCGTCTGCGGTCTTTGATACTGATTTCGACGAGACCGGAGATTTCGGTCATGGTCTGCTCCAGATCCTCGATCCGCCCGGGTTGCAGTTCAAGGGTATATGCAGAGATATTTTGAGCGATGACCACACCATTACGGTCGACAATCAGGCCGCGGGTGGGCGCGATTGGAACCAGCTGGATGCGGTTCTCCTCGGCTTGCAGGCTCAACTGATCATGTCGAATCACCTGCAGCCACGCGAATCGGGCCGCTAAAAGCACAAAGCACGTCAAGACCACACCGACAGCGACCGCGACCCGGATCCGGAACTGATGAAGCTCCTGCTCGGTGTTGCGCACGGGAACCATCTCAGAGAGGACGCGTCTGATCCCGATCAACCGCGCGGCGCTGGGGCGCCAACAACAGTAAATCGGCGACGGGCCACAACAGGGCCGAAATCGCGGGCGCCACAAACATCGACCAGCCCGGAAACGCCCCGCCGAGGGCCATTCGCACAAGGACTGTCGCCAGGTGCGCCGCGACGAACAGCGGCAACACATGCAGGAGCTGGCCACCCACGTCGAACCAGGGCAGTCGACGCTGAAGCGCAAATGCCCCATACGACAACAACGAATATCCCAGGGCGTGCTCCCCAAGCAAGCTCGCCTGATGCACGTCCATCACCAAGCCAAACAAAAAGGCCACGCCCATACCGACCTTTCTGGGTTGACGGACGTTCCAAAAAAACAAAACGAGCGCAAGAAAGTCGGGGACCCAGCGCGCACTGCCCCACGGCATCACGTTGAGGAGAAAGGCGATGGCGATGGTGAGTGAAATGAACGCATTGTCGGCCGGCAACAAAAGATGCTCGCGCGCCAGACCCGCATGTGCAGAGCGCGGCGCCAAAACATTGGCCACCGATTTGCGCTCAAGCCCCCTCGAATCAGGGGGGATTCGGGGTTGGCGTTTCATGGGGGGGTCACCGGTCGACCACCGCGGCGGCGCGCCAGCCCAGGCTCCGCGGGCGCCACGACGGGCGGGGGGAGTCGGGAGGCATCAGGTTGCAGGACCAGAATCATTCGGCTTCGATCAACCCCTGCAGCAGGTTCAAGAAGGATCCGGGCAAAGGTCGAACCGCCCGCGTGGTCAACCAGAATGACCTTACCAACCGGCAACCCGGGCGGATACAGACCATCCAGACCCGAGGTGCTGATCGCATCCCCCTCGCGCACGTCCGCATTCGCCGCGACGTAGCGCAATTCGAGGCGGTTCGGCTCAGCATCCCCGTAGGCAATCGCGCGCAGGCCCGTGCGGTCGACCTGTACCGGGATCGAGAGATTGCGGTCGGTGACCAGTGTGAGTTCGCTGGACAGCGGAAACGTACGCGTAATTTGACCGATCACACCACCCGCGTCCACCACCGGTTGCCCTGCGGCCAG
>CAIPGD010000056.1 GCA_903864485.1 uncultured bacterium
AGCCATCGGCGGCAATCGCTTCGTCGGGCAGGTCTGGCAACGGTACCCAATGCGCTGCGGGCGCGCGCGCAACCCACTGCGCCAGGGCCCGATCCAGACGACGCGCACGGCGCCCCAAAAACCAGCGCAAGGGCTGCGGTAGCGCGGGGAACCGGTGCATGGGCGGAATCCCGGAATACAAAACGCATCGCGCGCCCAGGCGCCCCGTAAGCAACTCATGCAACCCGTCCAACCTGGACTGCCAGGCGCTCACGTCCGTTCCGGCGGTGACTTCGTTGACACCGATCGAAACCAGCGCGATGTCGATTGGTTCTGGGGGGTCTTGCTGCGCCAACAAGCCGCACAGACTTTCCACCGTCAGCCCGGTGCGCGCCACCAGCGACCACTCGATCGGGCACGAGAATGATTGCGCCAAGCGCGGTGGTAATTGCCCCGCAAGCGCCTGATCCTGGTGCGGGGCCCCCACCCCGGCGGCGGCTGAATCGCCCGTGATCAGAACCCTCATCAGAATCCTCAGGGACTTCGATTCATGACCCGGGTGCTTTAGCACAGAGAGCGCAGAGAGCGCAGACAACTCGGACAGCGCAGACGGCGCAGACGGCAGAGAAAGCGGTTCGACTCGCCCGGATCGAGGACCCGGGGGTTCCGGCAAAACCGGAGTCATCCGCCGGACGCGGCGCCCTTGCAACAGCAGCCACGGACCGAGGGTCAGGGTGGCCAGCAGGGCCACCCAATCCGGCCGTGGCACGCCCGTCAATCAATCAAAGCGGGAAAAATCGGGCGCGCGTTTGGCGGCAAATGCAGCGAACGCCTCCTGCGCCTCCGGCGATTTGAGCCGCTCACCAAACGATCGAAACTCCTCGGTCATACGGCTCTGAACTGGATCGCTTTGGCCAAGCTTCATCAGTCGCTTGGTCTCACGGACCGCAGCTGCTGGCAGGGCAGCCAGTCGGAGCGCTCGCTCCCGGGCCCCGGTCAAGAGTTCCGCCGCTGGCACGACCCGGTTCACCAAACCGTAAGCAAGGGCGGTCTGCGCATCGATGGATTCGCCCAGCAGCAACAGGCTAGCCGCACGTACCCAGCCCAGCGACTGCGGCAGTAATAGGCTCGATGCGGCTTCCGGACACAAACCCAGGGGCACGAATGGCATCGAAAAGCGCGCCGTATCGGCTGCATCAATCAGATCGCAATGCAGGAGCATTGTCGTGCCAATGCCTATCGCCGGGCCTGCCACGGCAGCCACGACGGGTTTCGGGCAGGTCGAAATGGCCCGCAGAAAACGCAGCACGGGCATATCCTCGGAGCGCGGACGCTGCGCCACGAAGTCTTCGAGATCATTACCTGCGGTGAAACAAGTGTCACTGCCCTGGATCAATACCACCCGAACCTCGGCCTCCGAATGTGCGCGACCGAAGGCTTCTGCCAACTGTTCGTACATGGCCGCTGTAATGGCATTCTTGCGCTGGGCGCGATCGAAACGGATGCTCAAGACCCGATCTTGCAGTTCGACCTGAATCATGCTTTTCTCAGAAGAATTTAAACCCGTTGAATGTACCGAAAAAGGTCGACCCGCAGTGCGCCCGATCCGTCTCCATGTCCTCTGATCACTCGATTGAGAACCGCGGTCTTTGGCTGGGATTGGTCGGGGTCCTGATCTTCGCGATGACCTTGCCGATGACCCGACTGGCCGTCGGCCCGGCGGATGCACCCCAACTCAGCCCGCTTTTCGTCACGGCCGGGCGTGCCATGGTGGCAGGTCTCCTGAGCGTGCCGACCTTGTGGTTCACCGGTGCGGCGCCCCTGCCACTCCGGTACTGGCCCGCGCTTGCGGTGTCAGCGATTGGAACGGTCGTGGGGTTCCCCTGGTTTCTCTCACTTGCCCTGCGGGAGGTCCCAGCGATGCATGCCGCGGTGGTCACTGGCCTCCTCCCCCTGGGCACGGCCGTGGTAGCCGCACTCACTTTTCGTCAGCGACCCTCACTGGCCTTTTGGCTATGCGCGCTGGCGGGATGTGCGTTAGTCATTGCCTTTGCATGGTTCGAAAGCGGAGGCCACTGGAGCCGGGCCGACGGGTGGCTTGGCCTTGCGATGCTCAGCAGTTCGGTGGGCTATGTCGCGGGCGCGCGCATCTCGACCGAGGTTCCCGCCCAGCAGGTGATCTGCTGGGTGCTCGTTACGTCCCTACCCCTGACTCTACCCGTGGCCTTGCTCAACTGGCCTGGCCATCCCGTTGAGTGGTCTGCCTGGGGCGGTTTCGCCTATGTGTCGGTTTTTTCGATGTGGCTAGGCTTTTTCGCCTGGTACCGGGGACTCGCCATCGGCGGCACGGTGCGCGTCAGCCAAGTGCAACTCCTGCAGCCATTTTTAGCCCTGCTGATGGCCGTTCCCGTATTGGGCGAACCCCTCAAGGCTTCGACCGTGGCCTTCGCGCTCGCCGTCATTGCGATCGTACTGATCGGTAAACGCATGCCGACTCAATAGTATCGATTCATCCCTGTCAGTCGATCCGCTCGAATACCCCGGCCGCGCCCATCCCCGATCCGACACACATGGTGACCATGCCCCAGCGCTGCTGGTGATGGCGCATGCCGTGGATTAATTGCGCAGCCCGAATCGCACCGGTTGCACCAAGCGGGTGACCCAGTGCAATCGCACCGCCCACGGGGTTAACGCGCGCCGGATCCAGACCCAGTTCGCGAATCACCGCTAAGGCCTGCGCCGCGAAAGCTTCGTTGAGTTCAATCCGCTCGAGTTGATCCTGGGTAATACCTGCGTGGCGCAGCGCAATCGGAATCGCTTCCTTGGGGCCAATACCCATGACCTCGGGCGCAACCCCGCGAACGGCAAATGAGGCAAAGCGCGCGAGCGGCGTCAAATTAAAGCGCTTCAGAATCGTTTCAGATACGAGTAGCAGCGCACCTGCACCGTCCGAGGTCTGCGAGCTATTCCCAGCCGTCACCGACCCCTTGGCGGCAAACACCGGTCGCAGTTTGGCGAGCGCGGCCAAGGACGTGTCGGCCCGTGCGCCTTCGTCCCGGGTCACACGGCGTGATTGCAGATGAACAGTGCCGTTGGCCAGGTCCGCCGAGCGCTCTGTCACGTCGATCGGGGCGATTCCGAGAGGCTCACCAGCGGCCTGTGCGGCCAAGGCACGCGTATGGCTTTGGAGGGCAAAAG
>CAIPGD010000057.1 GCA_903864485.1 uncultured bacterium
ATGGCCGACCCGCTCGGGTCGAGCTGGCTGTGCTGGCCGATCGCGGGGGGCGCGAGTTGCCTATTTCGGCCCGGTTTGTGGGCGCATCGGTTTTGCTCGGGGGCACCCATCAGCTGGTGCTATCGCAGGACACGCAAGGACACTTTTCGTTTCGTGTTGAATCAGGACCTCTATGATCCGGCGCCATCCCCAGATTGATGGCCAGGGGCGCCTGCGTCACCTGCTCTCAATTGATGGCCTGCCCAAGGCGATGATTGAGCGGGTGCTCGACACCGCATCGGCGTTTCTGGATGTCAGCGATCGCACGGTCAAGAAGCTGCCTTTGTTGCGGGGACGGAGCGTATTCAATCTTTTCTTTGAAAATTCAACACGAACAAGAACGACTTTTGAGATCGCGGCGCAGCGGCTTTCGGCGGATGTCTTTAACCTGAATATTTCCGCCAGTTCGGCCTCGAAGGGCGAGAGCTTGCTGGATACGATCGATAACCTGGCTGCGATGAACGCGGATTTGTTCGTTGTGCGGCATGCGCAGAGCGGTGCGCCCTTCCTGATCGCACAGCACCTCGATCAACTCGGCAAAGACGTCCACGTGATCAATGCGGGCGACGGTCGTCACGAGCATCCGACGCAGGCCTTGCTAGACGCTTACACGATTCGACATTTTAAGAAGAACTTCACCGGTCTGCGGATCGCGCTCGTGGGCGACATTCTTCATTCGCGGGTGGCCCGCAGCAACATCCATGCATTGACCACTCTCGGGGTCCCGGACGTGCGGGCGGTTGGGCCGGCTACCTTGCTGCCTGGTGGGCTCGAGTCGATGGGCGTGCGCGTGTTTCATGACATGCGCGAGGGATTGCGGGATGTCGATGTGGTGATCATGCTGCGCTTGCAGAACGAGCGCATGCGCGGCGCGCTACTACCCAGCGCTCAGGAGTATTTCAAGCACTACGGCCTGACGCCAGAGAAGCTCGCCTATGCGGCCCCAGATGCCATCGTGATGCACCCAGGCCCCATGAACCGTGGCGTCGAGATTGACAGCGCTGTAGCGGATGGCCCGCAAGCGGTGATTCTTTCGCAGGTGACGTTTGGGATTGCGGTCCGGATGGCGGTTCTGGGGATGATCGCGGCATGAAGATCTCGATCCTGAACGGTCGCATCCTGATCCCGTGCGAGCGGTCTGCTCCGAAGGATGATCAACATGGGAGCAAAGCTGATCTGTACATCGCCGATGGGCGGGTGATTGCGATCGGCGGCCTGTCATCGAGTCCGTCGGGAGTCCTGCCGGATGGGTGGGTTCCTGATCGTGTGATCGATGCCCGCGGCATGCTCGTCGCGCCTGGGCTCGTGGACTTGGCGGCGCGATTGCGTGAGCCGGGTTTTGAGTATCGCGCGACGCTCGAAAGTGAAATGCAGGCGGCCCTGGTGGGCGGTGTGACGGCCCTGGTTTGTCCGCCAGATACCGATCCACCGCTCGACGAACCGGGCTTGGTCGAGATGCTCAAGTATCGCGCCCGCGGGCTTGCGGGGGCGCATCTTTACCCCTTGGGCGCGCTTACCGTGGCCTTGCAGGGCGCCGTGATCACCGAAATGGCAGAACTCGCGGAGGCGGGTTGCGTGGGCTTTTCGCAAGCGAATGTCGCGATGGCCGATTCGCAGGTTTTATTGCGTGCGCTGCAGTACGCGAAGACGTTTGGTTTTCAGGTCTGGTTGCAGCCGCAGGATCCCTGCCTGTCTCGGGGCGGGATCGTCCACGCGGGCCCGCTGGCGAGTCGGATGGGATTGCCAGGTATCCCGGTGATTGCCGAAACGGTGGCGCTGCTGACGATGCTCGAGCTGGTCCGAGTGACTCAGGCACGGGTCCATTTTTGCCGATTGTCATCGGCTGCCGGCGTGGCCCTGATCAGAGCCGCAAAGCTCGAAGGCTTGCCGGTGACCTGCGATGTTTCGGTGCATCACTTGCACGTTATCGATCAGGATATCGGCTGGTTTGATGCCAATCACCGAGTCGATCCGCCGTTTCGATCACAGCGTGACCGAGATGCCATTCGGGCTGGCCTTGAAGACGGTACTGTTGATGCGATTTGTTCGGACCATACGCCGGTCGATGATGATGCAAAAGCCTTGCCTTATGGGGAGGCCGAGCCCGGAACCACCGGTCTGGAATTACTCCTGCCGTTGGTTTTAAAGTGGGCCACTGAAACGCGCACCCCACTTGCGCGCGCGATCTCCACGATCACCACCGGCCCTGCGGCGATCGTCGGGGTTGATCAAATGGCCGGCACGGGTGCTGGGACGTTGGCGGTTGGGGCGGTTGCGGATCTGATGATTTTCGATCCGGATGCGTTGTGGACGGTGGACCGCAATAGTCTGGTCAGTCAGGGGCGCCATACGCCGTTCCTGGGCTACGAGCTGGCGGGGCGTGTAATGACGACCCTGGTCGCTGGGCAGCCGATCTTCGAACGCGTATGACGGATCAGGCTCGGTGAACTGGCGCCTCGTCCGCGCGGCGTGGCGGCTGTTTTGGATGTCGGTTTGTCTCCTGGCAGGGTTGGCAGCAGCGTTGACGGTGATGCGATCACTGGCGCCGAAGCGTCAGCGTGCTCTGATTCGAATGTGGGCCCGTTGGACTCTGCGCGCGGCTGGTATTCGGGTGAAGTCAACCGGAAAACCCTGGATATCCGCCGGATTGGTTCTACCCAATCACGTCAGCTGGCTCGACATCCTCGTGATCGACTCCGTCGCACCCTGCTCGTTCATTGCAAAAGCCGAGATCCGGAGTTGGCCGTTGGTTGGCTTGTTGTGCGATCGCGCGGGCACCCTGTTCATCGAACGTGGTCGACGCCACGCTGTACATCAAGTCCTCGAGACGGCGACCGAGCAACTCCGGGCAGGGGGACGGGTGGCGGTCTTTGCCGAAGGCACAACCAGCGATGGAACGGTTGTTCTGCCTTTTCATGCCAATCTGGTGGAGGCGGCAGTCCGCGCAAATTGCGCGGTGCAGCCATTAGCATTGCGCTACGAAGATGTGTCAGGTCAGCGCTCTACAGCGGTGGATTTTGTCGGTGCCACGACATTCGCGCAGTCGCTCTGGCGGGTTCTTGCAGAACCCATCACGAGGGTGGTGATGGTGCCGCTTGCGCCGCTGACTCCACCCAACGCGCCAGAGCCCGCCCAAAGCGCTGGCGTACGAAATCGGCACGCACTCGCCAGAGCGGCGGAGGCCGCTGTTCGGCAGACGCTCTTTCCTTTGGCGACGGGCGCTGGGGCTGAGGTCGTGTTGGCGACGGGCGCTGGGGC
>CAIPGD010000058.1 GCA_903864485.1 uncultured bacterium
AACGCTTCGCGGATCATCGCGTTACGTTTGGTTTTGTCGGTTTCGGACTGAACTTTCTGGATCAGATCATCGACCTTGGCATTGCAGTACGCGCCGAGGTTGAACTGGCCGGCGCCTTTGTCATCGACGCAGCGCATCAGCGCATTGAGCGCGTTGTGCGCATCATAAGTGGCGGGGGTCCAGCCGAGCATGTAGAAGCTCGTATCACGCTTCAGAATCTTCGGAAAGTAGGTCCCTTTCGTCTCGGCCTGCAGATTGATCTTGACGTTGATACGAGCGAGGTTCGCCGCGACCGCTTGGCAGATCTCACCATCGTTCACGTAACGATCGTTGGGGCAGTTCATGCTGACCTCAAAACCGCTGGCATATCCGGCCTCTGCCATGAGCTTCTTGGCCCCTTCAAGATCAAAGGCCAGACGTTTGTTGAGATCGGCTGCGAACCCGGTAATCCCGGGCGCAATCATCAGACCCGTCGGTGTCGATGCTCCGCGCATCACCGTGCGTTTGATGGTCTCAATATCAATCGCCTGGTAAAACGCCTGACGCACCCGTTTGTCCTTGAACGGGTTCTTGCCCTTTACGCTGGAATAGAGCAACTCGTCGCGCTTTTGATCCATACCGAGGAAGATCGTGCGCAGCTCCGGCCCTGCCATGACGCGCGCGTTCGGGCTGGAATTGATGCGGGCAGCGTCCTGGACCGGAACGGGTTCCATGATGTCGACTTGCCCGCTCAACAGCGCGGCAACCCGGGTGGCATCGTTACCGATCGGGGTATAGATCACTTCGGTGACATTACCTTCGATCGTGCCCCAGTAATTGGGATTGATCTTGAAGGTGGTCTTCACGCCCGGCTGACGCTCGCCAACCATGTAGGGGCCCGTGCCGTTGCCCTTGAAAGACGCCGTGTTTTCGATGCCTTTGCGGCGATCGACGGGGATCGTGGCGCGATTGGTTTCGCACCACTTCTTGTTCATGATGTAGAGCTTCTCGATCACGTCCGGGAGGATCGGGAACGGGGCTTTGGTTTCGATTTCAATCGAATAATCGCTGAGTTTGCGCACTTCCTGGATGTCGTTGACGTAACTCTTCATGTCCGAGCCGTCACCCGCGGCCCGCTTGAACGTGAACACCACGTCTTCCGCTGTGAAGGGTTCGCCGTCCTGGAATTTAACGCCCTGACGCAATTCGAAACGCCACACATTGGGCGAGGTCTGGCGCCAGCTCGTGGCCAGCGCCGGGACTAGGCTAAGGTCTTTGTTGCGCGTCACGAGTGACTCGTAAACGTTGCTCATCACGCTCAGTTGCAAGGACTCGTTGAGCGAATGTGGATCCATTGACAGCGCATCGCCTTGGTTGCCGATTCGCACTGTCTTGGCCTCGATGGCTCCAGCATTCAGGGCGAGGGCGACCGCCATGGCCGAGGTCAGGGCCAGCTTCAGCGAACGTGTGGGCTGCGACAAGGTTTGTGTGGTGCGGTGGTCAGACGGGTGGCTCATCCGAAACTTCCTTGGTTGATGATGCGAATACTTAAAGGTTGCCGTTCAAATTATGCCGGTGAAATCAAGTTTTCGGGCGTGCAAGCCAGCGCCGGGCGCGTTCGACGATGGGGCGGTCAATCATTCTTCCGTCTAGCAAGATGGCGCCAATCCCCTGGGCCTGGGCATCCTGATCGGCATCAACCACCCGCTGCGCCCAGGCGAGTTCAGCTGCCGACGGTGAAAACCCTTCATTGACGATCTGCACCTGATTGGGATGAATGCAGACGGTCCCGGTGAAGCCGATTGCCCGCGCCTCGCGAACAGATTCTGCGTAGGCCTGAGGGTCGTTGATCAGGGCGATGCTGGCCGCCAATCCCCAGCAGGGCAAGCCAAATGCATGGGCGCAGGTAATGACCTGTTGGGCTGGCCAGGTGAGGGCGGCCGGTGTTGGCGGGACGGCTAGCGTCGCGCAATAATCTTCAGCTCCAAACCCGACCGCTGCCAGCCCGGGGTGGGCGCAAATGGAGGGAGCAGCAAGCACGCCGCGCGGCGTTTCGATCTGAATCGTGACCGGAACTGGCGAACGCGGTGCCGCGGATCTCAGCGCCTGCTCAAGCGCTTCGATTTGATCCGCAGTCTCCACTTTGGGCAACATCACCCCGGCGAGCAGCTCGAGCGGCTGATGCTTCAAATCCTCCCGCCACAACTCGGGCTCAGAGTTGAGGCGCAACAAAACGGTTGCGCCACGCTCTGCCAACGATCGGATTGCGCTCGCTGCTAGCGGGCGTGCCGCGTCCTTTTGTGCAAACGGAATCGCGTCTTCGAGATCAACGATCAGAGCGTCCGCGCCGCGCGAGGTGGCTTTGGGCAGCAGCGCCGTCGACGTGGCCGGGATGAACAGGAGTGAGCGCAGGGCTTGGAGGGGGGAGGGCGGCTTCATGTTTGGATTTAGGTGGATTCCAGTGCGCCGCGTTGCTTTAGGCTCGCGATTTGTTCCGCAGTCGCGCCAAGTTCGTTCAGGAGTTCGACCCCGTGTTCGCCACGAACAGGTGCGCGCCGGCGCAGTTGGCCGGGTGTACCCGCGAGCTTTGGCGTGATTCCATGCATCAGTGTCTCTGCACCCCCGCCGTCGTCCGGTACCCGGATATATGAACCACGGGCGGCAATATGCGCGTCGCCAAGCAGTTGCTCGGCATCGTAGACAGGACCGACCGTGACGCCATGGCGACGAAAGTGATTGAGGCAGTCGGCTTGGTCGAGCCTTGCGATGGTGGTCGCAATCAAATCCGTTAGCTCTGCATCATGGGCCAACCGGGCTGCATTCGTATTGAAACGCGGTTCGTCGAAGAGTGATTCCTGGCCGATGGCCTGAAAGACCCGGCGCGCCATCGAATCAGTCGACCCTGACATTGAAACCCAGCGCCCGTCGCGACACTGAAAGGTGCCACGCGGAGAAGAAATTTTCTGGTCGGTTTCAGCGGCTAAACCCGTGGCAGCAAAATGCGTCACGTCAGGCCCCATGATGGCCAGCATCGGCTCGAGCAGTGAGAGATCGATCACCTGGCCCCGACCGCCCCGGACCTCGACCTCGCGCAGCGCGGCGAGCGTCGCGTGGGCGCCAGTCAGGCCCGTAATCATATCGGCCAATGCAAGGTTCGGCAGGCGGGGCTCGCCGGTCGCCGCCCGATGCTTATGCGCAAAGCCACTAAACCCTTCGATCAGACTTCCGAACCCCGCGAGTTCACGATAGGGGCCCGTTTGTCCCCAGCCCGATAGCCGCACGATGACGAGCCCTGGATGAGTTGCATGCAAATCGATGGGCGCCAACCCCATAGCCTCAAGCGTCCCGGGTCGAAAACTCTCCACCAGCACCTGAGCGGTTTCGATCAGTTTTTTTAACCATCGCATCGCCTCTGCGTCACGAAGGTCGAGGGCAAGACTTCGCTTATTGCGACCATAGACCCGCCACCAGCCATCGAAGCCCTCCGGGTGGTCCGGATGGGCCTCACGCCATTCACGCAACGTGTCACCGCGTTCGGGCGATTCCAGCTTAATGACATCCGCACCGAAATCAGCCAGTTGCAGCGTCAGCATATTGCCCGCCACCAGTCTGGACAGATCGACGACCCGGACACCCTGCAGGGGGCCGCTTGGTTTGCTGTTGGGCTTGATGAGTGGCAGGTCTTTGAAGTCCATGAGGCATCTCGGTTTAATCAACCCAGTGTATCAATCCGAAAACTGGATTTCGCGCTAAAAAAGCGATTGTTGATATCCTGCCGGAGCGTCGATTACAAACCCTTCGACTTCCGGTTAATCATGAAATTTGGTGTTCTGGTCGCGCTTGTCGTGTCTCTGCTTGCGACTGCTGCTCAGGCCGAGCCGGCAGTGATCTTCGATATGGGCGGGAAGTTCGACAAGTCCTTTAACGAGGCGGCGTATCTCGGCATGGAGCGCTGGAAAAAGGAGGCTGGCAAGTCTTACCTTGAGTTCGAGATTTCGAACGAAGCCCAGCGTGAGCAGGCCATGCGGCGAATGGCCGAGAAAGGTGCGTCGCCCGTCATTGGCGTCGGGTTTGGTCAGACCTCGACCATGGAACGGGTAGCCCGGGAGTATCCAAAGCTCCAGTTCGCCATCATTGATTCGGTCGTCTCGTTGCCCAATGTGGAATCGGTGATTTTTCGGGACGAGGAGGGGAGTTTTCTTGTCGGGATGCTGGCCGCCATGGTGAGCAAATCGGGCAAGGTCGGGTTTGTCGGCGGGATGGATATCCCGCTGATCCGCAAGTTCCAATGTGGCTATGAGCAAGGGGCCCGATTTGCCAATTCGAAGATCGAAGTGACTTCCAATATGACTGGCACCACGCCGGCGGCCTGGAACGACCCCGCGCGCGGCGGCGAAATCGCCCGGGCCCAGTTTGGTAAAGGGGTGGATGTTGTGTTCTCGGCCGCCGGCGGAACGGGTCTCGGGGTCTATCAGGCCGCTAAAGATGCCGGCAGGCTGGCGATCGGTGTGGATACCAATCAGAACCATCTACATCCCGGAACGATGCTGACTTCAATGGTTAAGCGGGTTGATGTCGCCGTCTACAACCTTGCCCGTCAAACCCATCCCGGGGTCACTACGCTTGGCCTTAAGGAGGGCGGGCTCGACTATGCGCTTGATCAGTACAACGAAAAACTGATTACGCCAGAAATGAGGCGCCGGGTTGATGATGCAAAGGCGCAGATCGTAGCCGGCAAGATCAAGGTGGTGGACTTCATGGTGGGCAATCGCTGCAAGCCCTAGCCCTAGGCCTAGCCCGAGCCCATAGGTCTGATTCAGTGCACCACGCGGTTCCAGCCGTTCAACTGCGTTCGATCTCCAAGCGGTTTGGTGCCGTCCACGCCAATCGCGACATCACCCTGTCGGTGACAGCGGGTTCCATTCACGGTCTGGTTGGCGAGAACGGCGCTGGCAAGAGCACGCTGATGGCGATCCTGTATGGATTGGTCCAAGCCGATCGCGGGACGATCGCTATCCACGGCAAGACGGTCGCCATCAACAACTCGCGGACCGCGATCGCCCTCGGAATCGGGATGGTGCATCAGCATTTTCTGCTGATTGACTCGATGTCGGCGCTCGACAATGTCTTGTTGGGAGCGGAGCCGCACTGGCGTCTGACCCGCTCACGCGCAATCGTGCTTGAGCAACTCGAGGTCTTGATCCAGCAGACCGGGCTCGAAGTCGATCTGACGCGCTTGGTCGGCGAATTGACAGTTGGCGCACGTCAGCGGTTGGAAATTCTGAAGGCGCTATTGCGTGGCGCGAGAATTTTGATTCTCGACGAACCGACCGCGGTGCTCACGCCCAGCGAAGCCGAACAACTTTTTGTCACGCTCAGGCAACTTCGGGCCCATGGGACCACCGTCTTGGTGATTACCCACAAACTCAAAGAAGTCATGGCACTGTGCGATGCAGTGACGGTCTTGCGCGCGGGCCAAGTCGTTTTTGATGGTCCGATCGCGCAGTGCAGTCTTGATCAGCTGGCGCAGGCCATGGTGGGGCGTCGGGTTCAGCTTGAGCGTCCCGACGTTTTGAAGGCATCGCCCAAAGGGCCCGTCTCCTTGGCGGTGCGCGACTTGTCCTGGCGAGATCCTCAGGGTACCCAACGGGTTTCGGGTGTGAACCTCGATTTGCACGCGGGCGAGATTGTCGGCATTGCCGGGGTGGCTGGTAACGGCCAAAGCGAGTTGCTTGCGCTCCTGTCTGGCATGTTCAGACCCCAGACCGGGCGGCTCGACATTCAAGGAACGGTCTGGAACAGCTCTCGCTGGCTTGATCCGACAACGGCGCGGCGCTTGGGCGTGGCTCATGTTCCCGAGGACCGCCATCGCTTTGGCGTGGTTTTGTCCTTGCCACTCTGGGAGTCCGCGCTTTTGGGCTATCAGAGCAGCCGGCGCTTTGCCACAGCGTGGGGATGGGTGCGTCGTCAAGCGGCACGGGCTGCCGCCCAAGTGATGCTCGAACGCTACGATGTGCGGCCCGCTCAACTTGATTTGCAAACCTCGACCCTATCAGGCGGGAATCAACAGAAGCTCATTCTCGCCCGCGAGGCACTGGCGCCCGAGCAGGTTCCCAAAATCATCCTGATTGGGCAGCCCACTCGAGGGGTCGACATTGGTGCGATCGAACTCATCTATGACCGTCTGCGCGCGATGCGTGATGGCGGCGCAGCGGTACTGCTGGTCTCAAGCGAACTCGATGAGATCTTGGCGCTGGCTGATCGGGTGCTCGTGATGAACCAAGGCGTCATTGTTGGCGAACTGATGAATGAGGCTGTGAGTGAGGCCGCACTTGGCCGCCTGATGGCGGGTGTGTCGTCCCTCACTCAAGCTGGCGTGAGGGCGGTACCGTGAGTCGACCGCTCGAGTTACCGCGCTGGATCGAATGGGGACTGCTGCCCCTCGTGAACCTCGCGCTCGCGCTGGGGGTGTGCTCTGCGGTGCTTGCAGTCGTTGGTCTGCCACCGCACCAGGTGTTCACGATGCTCGTCAAGGGGGCGTTCGGCAGTGCGGCCGGTTGGAGCTACACGCTCTTCTACGCAACGACGTTTGTCTTCACGGGCCTGGCCGTCGCGGTTGCCTTTCATGGGGGCTCGTTCAATGTCGGCGGTGAAGGTCAGGCCATGATCGGCGGTCTGGGTTGCGCGCTCGTTGCCTTGACGGTGGGTGAGCAATTAGCGACCGATCTGGCCGCCATCGTCGTGTTGCCAATGATGGTCGTGGCCGCGATGCTTGGCGGGGCAGTGTGGGCCGCGGTGCCGGCCGTGTTGCTGGCATGGCGAGGTAGTCATCTCGTGATCACAACTATTATGTTCAATTTTATTGCATCGTCTTTGATGGCGGGGCTGCTCGTGGGGCCTCTGAAGGCGCCGGGCAGCATGATGGTCGAAACGGTGGCGTTTCCAATCTCGGCGCGGATGCC
>CAIPGD010000059.1 GCA_903864485.1 uncultured bacterium
AAAGTTTTTTACGATAAAGATTGCGATATCAAATTGATCAAAGGCCGTAAGGTCGCGATTATTGGCTACGGCAGTCAGGGCCACGCCCATGCTCAGAACCTGAACGAATCGGGTGTCGACGTTGTGGTCGGCGTGCGCCAGAACGGCCCGTCCTGGGGCAAAGTCGAAAAGGCAGGCCTCAAGGCCGCACCGGTGGCCGAGGCCGTTCGTCAAGCCGATTTCATCATGATGCTGATGCCCGATGAAACCATCGCCGAGGTCTATCGCAACGAGATCGAACCCAACCTCAAGCATGGCGCGACGATCGCGTTTGCTCATGGGTTCAATATCCATTACGGTCAGGTGTCACCCCGCGCGGACCTCGATGTCGTCATGATCGCCCCGAAGGCGCCAGGGCACACGGTCCGTGGAACCTACGTTCAGGGGGGCGGCACGCCTTGTCTCGTCGCGATCCATCACGACGAGTCGGGGATGGCGCGTGATCTTGCCCTGTCTTATGCCTGCGCGATTGGTGGTGGTCGCTCGGGGATCATTGAGACCAATTTCCGCGAAGAAACTGAGACCGATCTGTTTGGTGAACAGGCGGTGTTGTGTGGCGGTGCCGTCGAGCTGATCAAGGCCGGCTACGAGACCCTCGTCGAAGCGGGATATGCCCCCGAAATGGCGTATTTCGAGTGTCTGCACGAGCTAAAGCTGATTGTTGATCTGATTTATGAAGGCGGTATCGCCAACATGAACTATTCGATTTCCAATAATGCTGAGTTTGGCGAGTACGTGACAGGTCCTGAAATCATTACCGATGCGACCCGCCTCGCGATGAAGAAGGTGCTCGAGCGCATTCAGACCGGCGAATACGCGAAACAGTTCATTCTCGAAAACAAGGCCGGCGCGCCAACGCTACGCTCGCGTCGGCGCCTGATGGCCGAACACTCCATTGAACAGGTTGGGGCGCAACTGCGAGCGATGATGCCCTGGATCGGTCGTAACAAACTCGTGGATCAGTCGCGCAACTGAGTTTGTCATGGACGTGTCATGATTCGGTCATGATGAGTTCTACTGAGTCGTATCAAGACCACTGGCCCCACCCGTTACTGGCCCGCGAGGGCTGGCCGTTCATCGGGGTCAGCTTCGCCGCAACGCTGATTGCCGGGTGGTTTGGGGGGGGTGCTGTGGCGGCCCCGTTCCTGGTCATCCTCATTTTCGTTGTGCAGTTTTTTCGGGATCCGCCGCGCCGAGTCCCAGTCGATCCGCTCGCCGTTTTATCTCCGGCCGATGGTCGAATTGTCGCTATCGAGGAGGCGCTAGACCCGTATGCTGATCGGCAAGCGCTCAAGATCAGCGTTTTCATGAACGTGTTTAACGTTCACTCTAACCGTGTTCCGGTGGATGGCGTGATTGAGCAGGTGAAGTACTTTCCGGGGCGATTTTTGAACGCGGACCTGGACAAGGCATCGCTCGAAAATGAGCGCAATGCCGTTGTGATTCGCCGTAACGACGGCTCGCTGGTGACCTGTGTCCAGGTCGCTGGCCTGATTGCCCGGCGCATTCTGTGTTACGTCAACCCCGGGCAAGCGTTGGTACGCGGGTCGCGTTTCGGTTTTATCCGGTTTGGTTCACGCGTCGACGTCTATCTGCCACTCAGGGCCCGGCCCCGGGTAGTGATCGGCGAACGCGTTAGCGCGACCGAGACCGTGTTGGCTGACCTGGCCAACCACTAAGGATGGCGATGCCCAATCGACGCCGATTTCGCCCACTGCGATCCGGCGGGCCGATGGGATCAACCGGCCAAGCGGCCCCACTCGAATCGACCGGCGCGGTTAGTGCTGTTCAGCGCAGGCGCCCACGAGGGATTTATCTCCTGCCGAACGCGTTCACTACCGCCGCGTTGTTTGGGGGGTTTTTTGCCATCGTGCAAGGCATGAATGGCCAGTTCCAGACGGCCGCCATCGCGATTTTCGTCTCGATGGTGCTCGATGGCCTTGACGGGCGGGTGGCGCGCCTGACCAACACGCAAAGTGCTTTTGGGGAACAGTACGACAGCCTCGCCGACATGGTTTCATTTGGGGCTGCACCAGCACTCGTCGTCTATGAATGGTCGCTCAAGGGGCTGGGCAAACTCGGCTGGTTGGCCGCGTTTGTGTACGTCGCCGGGGCTGCACTGCGTCTGGCGCGATTCAACGCCAACATCAGCGTGGTGGATAAACGCTTTTTCCAGGGGATGCCCAGCCCGGCTGCGGCGGCGTTGGTGGCGGGTCTGATCTGGATTGCAACCGACTTGCGCGAGACCCGCTGGATCGATGCCGGTGGCCCTGATCTCGCCTGGGTTGCGTGCGGGCTCACGCTCTACGCGGGCGTTAGCATGGTCTCGAACGCTCCGTTCTGGAGCGGTAAAACCATTGACCTCAAGCGCCGCGTGCCCTTCGTGGTTGGCATTGCAATCATGATGGGAATTGTCTTGATTAGTGCCGATCCACCGGTTGTCCTTTTTTCACTCTTCCTGGTGTACGGATTGTCGGGTTGGGTCTTGTGGGGGTGGCGCGTCTACACCGGGCGCATGCCGCCCCGGATCCTGCGCGAGGATGACGACTGAGTCCGGGCCGCCGACCACTCTGGCTGATAACATAGCGGGCTATGAAAGAACGTACACCGCTGGTCGCGGGTAACTGGAAGATGCTTGGTGACGCGGCCTCCAATACCGCGCTCCTCGATCGCATGCGCAGTGCGTTCGATGGCGGCAACTTCGCTCGCATCCAGGCGCTGATTTGTCCTCCGTTCCCCTACCTGGCTCTGGCGGCCGATCGGCTGCGCTCGAGTCCGGTGGTCTGGGGTGCTCAGGATGTGTCGGATCAGGCAGAAGGTGCATTTACCGGCGAGGTGTCTGCCAACATGTTGCGCGATCTCGGTTGCACGCACGCGATCGTTGGGCACTCGGAGCGGCGCGGTATGCACGGCGAGACCGATACGGTCGTGGCCAGCAAAGCGCATCGCCTGATCGCCGCTGGCATTTGCCCCATTATTTGTGTCGGTGAATCGTTGGCGCAACGTCAGTCGCATTTGACCGAAGCGGTGTTGGCGCATCAGATCGACGCGGTGGTTGGGGTCGTCAAAGGCGGGGCTGCCGTCATTGCTTATGAGCCCATCTGGGCGATTGGGTCGGGTCGGGCGGCAACACCCGAAATGGCGCAGGCGGCCCACGCCTTCATCCGTGCCCGCTTGCAGGCCGGGGGCGCACCCGCGGATCAGATCCGGGTAATTTACGGAGGGAGCGTTGGCGCAGCCAGCGCAAGCGCACTGTTTGTGCAGCCTGATATTGATGGTGCCTTGGTGGGCGGGGCGTCGCGGAATGCAGACGATTTTGTCGCGATCTGCGAGTCAGCTACACAAGCGAAATTTTGACGGAACTTGAACTGATATGTCTATTTTGATGACCGTGCTGATGGTGGTTCAGGTGCTCTCGGCACTCGGAGTGATCGTGTTGGTATTGCTGCAACACGGCAAAGGTGCCGACATGGGGGCGGCCTTCGGGAGCGGCGCCTCTGGCAGCCTTTTTGGCGCCAGTGGCTCAGCCAATTTCATGAGCCGGACCACGGGCGGACTCGCGACGGTGTTTTTTTGCGCGACCCTAGGCATCGCGATGATGTCGGATCGTCGTGTGGCCGCGACAGGCAGCGTGATGGAAGGCGCCGCAGCCACGATCCCCGGATCGGCTCCAGGGTCCGTCCCTGTGTCGCCTCCAGCCTCTGGGCCAGGTTCGCCCGCCGGTGGGTCGGGCGCCCCAGCCGGGGTCTCGCCGGCCTCTGTCCCTGCGTCCGGTGGGGCATCGACAAGTGGCGCCGGCGCTATCCCCGGGCCCGCCACTGCGCCGTCCCAGCGTTAAGTTGCGACCGGACGACACGGTCCTGCCCACCTCGAAATTGGTTTACCATCCGCTCTTCGTAATTTAGATGACGCGCGTTTCATAAAGATTCAATCGCCGACGTGGTGAAATTGGTAGACACGCCATCTTGAGGGGGTGGTGGCGAAAGCTGTGCGAGTTCGAGTCTCGCCGTCGGCACCAGTTGGCTTATTTGTGGACTCGTTGGCAGAGTCCTCCAAAAACGGGTTGAATCTCGCGGGTTATTGCAGGAGCGAGCGCTGAATGAATCTTGACCAGTATTTCCCGATTCTCCTGTTCATTTTGGTCGGAGCAGGGGTCGGCGTCGGTCCCATGCTCATTGGGCGATTGCTGGGTCCGCACCGTCCAGATGCAGCGAAACTATCGCCGTATGAATGCGGTTTTGAAGCGTTCGAAGATGCGCGCATGCAATTCGACGTCCGCTATTACCTCGTCGCAATTCTTTTTATTCTGTTTGATCTCGAAGTGGCGTTCCTGTTTCCATGGGCAGTTTCTTTTGATGCCATTGGAGTTTCGGGCTTCCTTGCAATGATGGTTTTTCTCGGTATTTTGGTGGTCGGTTTTGTCTATGAATGGACAAAAGGCGCGCTGGACTGGGAATGATAGGGAAATCTGATGGCAATTGATGGCGTTTTGCAGGAAGGGTTTGTCACGACTCAGCTCGACAAGCTGATTAACTGGACCCGTACCGGCAGCATGTGGCCGATGACCTTCGGCCTCGCCTGTTGCGCGGTCGAGATGATGCATGCAGGTGCCGCCCGCTACGACCTCGACCGTTTCGGTATTGTGTTCCGACCCAGCCCCCGTCAGAGCGACGTCATGCTGGTGGCCGGGACGCTCTGCAACAAGATGGCGCCCGCCCTGCGCAAGGTTTATGACCAGATGCCCGAGCCACGCTGGGTCATCAGCATGGGCTCGTGTGCCAATGGCGGTGGCTACTACCACTACTCTTATTCCGTTGTTCGCGGCTGCGACCGCATCGTTCCGGTTGATATCTATGTGCCGGGTTGCCCACCGACCGCTGAAGCCCTGATCTACGGCATTCTGCAATTGCAGAACAAGATTCGCCGAACCAATACGATCGCCCGCTAAGCACTGACGCCATGACGACTCCCAATGAAACCCTGAAGGCGGCTCTGCAAGAAGCGCTAGGCGATCAGATCGTCTCGCTCGTAGAAGCCTTCGGAGAAGTGACTCTGGAAGTCGCGCCCAAGCATTGGGAAGCCGCGGCCCAAGTCTGTCGCGATGCCAGCGGACTGCGCTTTGATACTGCGATCGACCTGTGCGGCGTGGACTACCAGGATTGGGGCGGTGCAGGGCACGAAGGCCCCCGGTTCGCAGTTGTCCTTCATCTCCTGTCGACACACCTCAATCAGCGTCTGCGCATGCGGGCCTATTGTGGTGACGATGAATATCCAACGATCACGTCGCTGACCGAAGTCTGGCCGTCGATGGGTTGGTACGAGCGCGAAGCCTTTGATTTTTTTGGAATCATGTTCGAAGGGCATACCGACCTGCGCCGCATCCTCACGGACTACGGCTTCGTCGGCCACCCCTTCCGCAAGGACTTCCCGGTCTCTGGCCATGTTGAAATGCGGTACGACCCCGAGCAAAAGCGGGTTATTTATCAACCGGTCACGATTGAGCCGCGCGAGAATGTGCCGCGCGTGATTCGCGAAGAGGGCTATGCCCGAGGGCGAGGCTGACGCGATGGCTGAGATCAAGAACTACACACTGAATTTCGGGCCTCAGCATCCGGCTGCGCACGGGGTGTTGCGGTTGGTGCTTGAGCTCGACGGCGAAGTCGTGCAGCGCGCCGATCCGCACATTGGATTGCTCCATCGCGCGACCGAAAAGCTGGCCGAGACCCGTACCTATTTGCAGGCACTGCCGTACATGGACCGTCTGGACTATGTGTCCATGATGTGTAACGAACACGCCTATGTGATGGCAATCGAAAAGCTGATGGATGTCGAGGTGCCGCTGCGCGCTCAGTACATCCGCGTGTTGTTCGATGAGATCACGCGTCTGCTCAATCATTTGCTGTGGCTAGGCGCGCACGCTCTTGACGTTGGTGCGATGACGATCTTCCTGTACGCCTTCCGCGAGCGTGAAGATCTGATGGACTGCTATGAAGCGGTGTCGGGAGCCCGGATGCACGCGGCCTACTACCGGCCGGGTGGGGTCTACCGTGACCTGCCCGATCACATGCCGCAGTACGCCGCCAGCAAGATTCGTAACGAAAAATCGATTCGTGAACTTAACGAGAATCGTCAGGGGTCCTTGCTCGATTTCATCGAGGATTTCTGCAACCGGTTCCCCAAAGCGGTTGATGAGTACGAAACGCTGCTGACCGACAACCGGATCTGGAAGCAGCGCCTGTGCGATGTCGGTATCGTCACGCCCGACCAAGCCCGGGCCTGGGGTTTTACTGGCCCGATGCTCCGTGGCTCTGGGATTGCCTGGGACCTTCGTAAGCATCAGCCCTATGAAGTCTATGACCTGGTGGATTTCGACATCCCGGTCGGTAAGAACGGCGATTCCTACGATCGTTATCTGGTTCGTATCGAAGAGATGCGCCAGAGCAACCGGATCATGCGTCAGTGTGTGGAGTGGTTACGCAATCATCCCGGCCCGGTGATGACGGATAA
>CAIPGD010000060.1 GCA_903864485.1 uncultured bacterium
CAACGTTGTCATTGTTGACAACATGGGTGCACAGCTAATCACTCGGTTCAAGAACGTCAATCCTGACGGATCGATTTTGGAGTTGGTGGTTTGGAGAGTTCAGGAGTCGGTTCCCGCCTCCAAACACCTCTACAAATATCGCGCGGTTTATATCGTTGGAGGGGTTCGCGTTCTGGGCTTTGACAACGAGCGTGGCAAGGGGGATCACCGCCACTTCGATGGAGAGGAACTCCCTTACGACTTCACCACCGTCAAGCAGTTGGTTGAAGACTTTATTGCGGCAGTATCTGCGAGGAGACCGTCATGACCGACCGATTTCTCACGATCACATTGCAAGCCGACTGGCAGGGCGCATTGCTCGCGGCCGCCCAATTGGCGGAGGCCGACACGTATCAAGGTGAAGTCCTGAACTTTGAAACGCCAGCTCAATTCTTCGGTCAACTGACTGCGCGCCGGTGGGACATCGTCCGAATGGCTCAGGGTAAAGGCGCGTTGTCGGTTCGGGAGTTGGCTCGTCTTGTGAATCGCGACGTGAAACGCGTCCACGAGGATGTGGTTTTGCTGTCTGAACTTGGATTGCTCGAACGTACGGACAGCGGGGGCGTTTGTTGCCCATACGTTTCCTTGCACATCGATATGGTTTTGAATGCCGCTTAAGACGTTTGACGCGCCCGAAGCGGATCTGGACCGCTCGCTGCGAATTAGTGTTTTCCCTTGTAAGTAGCGCGTTATCACCTACCGATCCCATGCGTCGGGCCATACTCCAAACGATTAAGAATGATCGTTAACTCAGGAGACAGGCATGAAGGTGATTACGATTCACCGCGGGGCTGACGACGCGCCCGCGCTCGAAGGCTGCGATGAGGACAGCGGAATTGTTCGCAAAGTCGACCTTCCGCTAGCTCGGCGGGAGTTTCTCAAGGGCTCCGGGATTTTGATGGGAACCCTCGTGACCGGTTCGCTAGTGGCGGGCTTGGCGCCGTCCAATGTTTGGGCGCTTGAATTGAAGTCCCTCACAACGGCTGAGGGCGAAGCGATTATGGCGATGGGCCGAGTGCTTTATCCACATGCAAAGTTGCCCGACGCGGTTTATGCACTCCTCTCCAAAGCCCTTGATGGCAAGGCCGCGGGGGATGCCAAAGCCGCTAAATCGCTGCGCGACGGGATCGCTCAGCTCGATCAAAAAGCGGGCGGAAGCTTTGCCAAAGCCAGCGCGGCTAAAAAACTGGATGTCGTCAAAAGCCTGGAGGGCACGCCCTTTTTCGGGATGGTTCGCGGCGAATGTATTACCGCGCTCTACGACAACGACATGGCGTATGCCGTTTTTGGTTATCCGGGCTCGGCCTGGGAAAAGGGCGGTTACATCACCCGAGGTTTTCAGGACCTGAAGTGGCTGCCCAATCCACCCGCTGAAGCCAGCCCGCCGCCCTACATGGGCTGAGTCGCGCTCAAAACCAACATCAGGAGACACAAGTGGCAAAGTTTGAATATACCGACGAGAGCGTTGTCGTCGTAATCGGATCTGGTGCAGGCGGTGGAACGCTCGCGAATGAGTTGTGCCAGAAAGGCATCAAAGTCGTTCTGCTCGAGGCAGGGGCCCGTCAGTCGCCTGCGAGCTTTATTAATGACGAATGGAAGTCATTTAACCAACTCGCCTGGCTCGACGCACGGACCACCTCCGGTTCATGGCGGGTTGCGAAAGATTTTGCCGGGCTGCCCGCCTGGATTTGTAAAACCGTCGGTGGTTCGACCACCCATTGGGCGGGTGCATCACTGCGCTTCCAAGAACATGAGTTTCGCGCCAGGACCACGTACGGTCAGATTGATGGCGCGAACCTGCTGGATTGGCCGGTAACCCTGCAGGAACTCGAGCCCTATTACGCCAAGGCCGAAAACAAGATGGGCGTGACCCGTACCAACGGGATTCCGGGGCTGCCTGGGAATAATAACTTTAAGGTGCTGCATGCCGGTGCCAAAAAGCTCGGCTACAAAGAAGTCCACACTGGTCGGATGGCGATTAACAGCCAACCCCGCGATGGTCGCGGCCGCTGTATGCAACTGGGCTTCTGTTTTCAGGGCTGTAAGAGCGGTGCCAAATGGTCAACGCTTTACACCGAAATCCCCAAGGCTGAAGCGACCGGCAATCTCGATCTCCGGACCCAGGCCCACGTCACGCGGATTGATCACGACAACTCGGGCAAAGTCACCGCCGTGACCTATATGGACGCGTCCGGCAAAGAACAACGGCAAAGCGCGCGACTAGTGTGTGTGGCTGGTAACTCCATTGAGACGCCGCGCCTGCTCTTGATGTCCGCTTCTGACATGTTTAAGGATGGACTCGCGAATTCCTCGGGTCAGGTTGGCCGCAATTACATGCGCCATATGACCGGTTCGGTTTATGCCGCGTTCAAAAACCCGGTCCATATGTATCGCGGCACGACCATGGCTGGGATTATTCAGGACGAAGCCGCCCATAACCCGAAGCGCGGATTTGCCGGCGGGTACGAAATGGAAACCCTGTCCTTGGGTATTCCCTTCATGGCGGCATTCTTGAATCCGGGCGGCTGGGGCGCTGATTTTGCCTGGTGGATGGAGCATTACGTCCAGACCGCCGGGATGTGGCTCGTGGGCGAAGACATGCCGCGTGAAACCAACCGGGTCACGCTCAATACTTCGGTGAAAGACCAGTGGGGCAATCCGGCGCCCAACGTGCATTTTGATGATCATCCCAACGACATCGCGATGCGTAACCACGCCTTCAAACAGGGTGAAGAGGTCTACAAGGCCGCGGGCGCAATCAAGACTTTCCGGACCCCGCCCTATCCATCAACCCACAACATGGGGACGTGCCGGATGAGTGCGAAGGCCACGGAGGGCGTCGTTAACAAATGGGGCCAAACTCACGATATCGATAATCTCTTCATCAGTGACGGTAGCCAGTTCACCTCGGGTGGCGCTGAAAATCCAACCCTGACGATCGTGACCCTCGCGATCAGGCAGGCGGATTACATCGCCAAGCAGATGACGGCGCGGGCTATTTGAGCTTCGGCAATGTGTGAGTTCTTTGTAACCGCTGACCCCATCCAGTACGAGCAAAGAACTCGCACCATGCGGATTCGGGGTGTCCTAACCAGTTTGCGTCTGGAAAATATGGTGTGGGACATCCTGGCCGAAATGGCCGAAGGCGAGAAGTGCACGACCAATGCCTTGATTTCGCAGTTTCATGATGAAATTCTGGCGTACCGGGGCGAGTGCCAAATTTCGCCTCGTTTCTGCGCGTGACCTGTATGCGCTACCTCCGGCGCCGGTTGTCTGAACTCGAGCCAAAACCCGCCCCGCGGGTGCGCTCGGGGGATTCGACGGAGCCTTTGCGGATGGCTGTCACGCGTTAACTCAACGCGTTAATCCAGCGCGTTAATTCACCGCGTTTAGTCAGCACGTTCATCAACTTTTCTGGAGCGGTTTCTGTAATGAGCTTTGATACTGAACATTACCCCGGCGTTTGTGCCCACCCATCTGAGGCCTCCCGCGGGTTTGTGTTCAATCATTCGATGGTTCGGATCAAAGATCCGGCCGTATCGCTTGATTTTTACACCCGAATCATGGGCATGCGGGTGCTGCGCAAGCTCGATTTTCCCGAGATGAAGTTCACACTTTATTTCTTGCATCGGCCGCTCGAGGTTGAATCGGTTCCTGAGGACACCGGCGAACGCACGGCCTGGACCTTTGCCCAGCGTGGCATTTTGGAGCTCACGCACAACTGGGGCACCGAGTCTGATCCGGAATTCAAGTACCACGACGGCAATGCCCAACCTCAAGGGTTTGGACATCTTTGTTTTTCAGTTCCTAACCTAGCCGCTGCGGTCGCCTGGTTTGATGAAAATCAGGTCCCTTACGTCAAGCGTCCCGAACAGGGAAAGATGAAAGACGTGGCCTTCATCAAGGATCCGGATGGCTATTGGATTGAAATCGTCGAGCCCGGATTGCTCAAGCAACTGGGACAAGCTCCGGTCGTTTAAATCGCCCCGCTATTTAAAGCGCCTGATCGATCAACGATCAGGCTTTTTGGCCGGCGCGCTGGCGCCATGCGATGAATTCGCCAACGATGCCGCGCCGAAAGGCGACGACACAAAAGACAAAGATCGCGCCGATAATCACCGTGACCCAAGAGCCCACCCGGTCCGCCAGGAAGTTCTGAAGGCCGATAATCGCAAAGGCCCCCACCACCGGGCCGGCGAAGGTGCCCATACCGCCCAGCAGAGTCATCAGGACGACCTCGCCCGACAACGACCAATGCGCATCGGATAAGGTCGCAAAACCCAGGACGATCGTTTTGAGCGAGCCGGCGAGGCCTGCTAGCCCCGTTGACAGCACGAAGGCTAGGAGCTTGTAGCGGTCAACCTCGTAACCCAGCGAAATCGCTCTGGGTTCATTTTCGCGAATCGCCTTCAGGATTTGGCCATAGGGCGAATGAACAATCCGGATCACAAAGAGGTAGACCGCGACGAAGACCGCCAAGATCACGAAGTACAAAACCTTGTCATTGGCCAGTGGCAACAGGCCAAACAGCTTTCCCCGTGGGACGCCTTGCAGCCCGTCCTCGCCACCCGTGAACGGGGCCTGCAACCAGACAAAGTAAATCATTTGCGCCATCGCGAGCGTGATCATGGCGAAGTAGATCCCCTGGCGCCGAATGGCAATCAAGCCCACCAAGCCCCCGATCGTAGCCGCCAGGAGCGTTCCGCCCAACACGCCGAGTTCGGGTGACAAGCCCGCCGTGCGCACGAGCCAGCCGGTGCCATACGCGGCGGCTCCTAGGTAGGCCGCGTGTCCGAACGAAAGAAGCCCAGTGAAGCCGAGCAGCAAATTAAATGCGCAGGCAAAAATGGCGAAGCACAGGGCCTTCATCATGAAGATTGGATAGAGCCCAATGAACGGGGCTGCGATCAGGGCAGCGACCATGACCGTAAATCCGAGGGCTGGAGCGGCGCGCATGTTCATTTCTCCTTGCCGAATAATCCGGCCGGGCGAACGATCAGCACAATCGCCATGATGACGAATACGACGATGCTGGAGGCCTCGGGGTAAAACACTTTGGTCAGACCTTCGACAAGACCGAGTGAAAGTCCGGTGATGATGGATCCTAGAATCGAACCCATACCACCGATCACGACGACTGCGAAAACCACAATGATCAGGTTGCTGCCCATCAGAGGTGTGACCTGAATAACCGGTGCGGCTAGTACGCCGGCAATGGCGGCGAGGCCTGCGCCTGCGCCATAGGTGAGCATCACCATCAGCGGTACATTGATACCAAATGCCTGAACGAGTGCGGGATTCTCGGTCCCCGCCCTTAGGTAGGAGCCAAGCCTGGTTTTTTCAATCACAAACCAGGTCGACAGGCACACGACCAGCGATGCGAAGACGACCCAGGCGCGATAGTTTGGGAGGATCATGAAACCGAGGTTGGTCGCCCCCTGCAACAGTTCTGGAACACTGTATTGCTGGCCGGAGACGCCAAATTGCTCGCGAAAAAGACCTTCGGCGATCAACGCCAAACCGAAGGTTAGTAACAGGCCGTACAGTGGGTCGAGCTTGTAGAGTGGCTTGAGCAGAGTTCGTTCAACCACGACCCCCAAGGCGCCCACCACCAGCGGTGAAACGATCAGTGCGAGCCAATAATTGATGCCAAAAAATTCGAGACCGATCCAGGCCACATAGGCCCCGATCATATAGAGCGCCCCATGGGCGAAGTTGACGATCCCCAGCAGTCCAAAAATGACTGCCAGGCCCAGGCTCAACATCGCATAGAAAGACCCATTGACCAGGCCGAGCAACAACTGCCCTAGAAAGGCCTGCAACGGGATCCCGAAAATATCCATGGGGCGCTTCGTTCGGTTCTGTTTTTAGGCGTCTTTTATTTCCAGAGCGCGCACTTCGAGTCGGCCTTGGTGGTCCACGCGTCCTCACCTTTAATGGTCTGGACGACGTTGTAGTAGTCCCAGGGCTCGGTCGACTTGTCAGGGGATTTGACCTGCATCAGATACATGTCATGGACCATCCGGCCGTCGCCCCGAACAAAACCGCCTTTCGCGAAGATGTCATTGACTTTCGCCTTTTTGAGTTGGGCCAGGGTCTTTTCGGCGTCATCCGTTCCGACGGCCTTGACCGCTTGCAGGTAGTTGTAAGCGGCCGAGTAATCGCCGGCCTGCACCGAGGTCGGCATCCGCTTCATTTTCTCAAAGTACTTGCGACCCCAGGCCCGGGTCTCGGCGTCGCGGTTCCAGTACCAGCTGTCGGTCAGGTACATGCCCTGAGTGGTCTTCAGACCGAGCGCGTGAATATCACTGATAAAGACCAACAGTCCTGCGAGCTTCATGGTCTTGGTGATGCCGAACTCAGCGGCCGCCTTGATCGAATTAATCGTGTCGCCACCCGCATTGGCCAGGCCCAGAATATCGGCTTTGCTGGATTGGGCCTGCAGCAAAAAGGACGAGAAGTCACTGGCCGACAATGGATGTTTGACCGAGCCCACGACGTTGCCCCCGGCGGCTTTGACCACCGTGGTGGTGTCGTTTTGGAGCGCGGCGCCAAAGGCGTAATCAGCTGTCAGGAAATACCAGTTCTTGCCACCGGCTTTCACAACGGCATTACCGGTGCCCTTGGCCAGAGCCACGGTGTCATAGGCCCAATGGATGGTGTAAGGGTTGCACTGCTCGTTGGTCAGCGCCGAGGTCGCAGCGCCTACCGAAATGAAAACCTTTTTCTTTTCTTCCGCGACTTTTGCCATGGCCAGACTTGTGCCTGAGTTCGAACCGCCGATCAACAGGTCAACGCCTTGGGTGTCAAACCATTCGCGGGCTTTGGCGGCAGCGACATCAGCCTTGTTTTGATGGTCGGCGTAGAGGACCTCAATTTTCTTGCCGGCGATTGCGCCGCCTAGATCGGCCACGGCCATCCGGATGGCCTCGACTCCGCCTGGCCCGTCAATATCGGCATACAGCCCCGACATATCGGTTATCAGTCCGACCTTAATGACATCGCCCGAAAATTGGGCCTGGGCCGTGCCGACTGCGCCCATAAGGGTCGTGGCAGCGATCGCGCAGGCTGCGCTCAGCTTATTAAATCTAAACATCATAACGATCTCCGTTGGAATAATTGATCAAAAAAAACGTATTAAACGCCCAGATACTCGTGCAAAGAAGCCATCTGCCCGGCCAGTTCGCTCTGTCGAAATTCCTGCACCACTTCGCCATGCTCCATGACCAGAAATCGATCGGCCAGGGGTGCGGCAAACCTGAAGTTTTGCTCCACCATCACGATGGTGTAGCCGCGCTGGCGAAGCATCGTCACCATTTCGGCGAGCTTCTGGACAATCACCGGAGCAAGGCCTTCCGAGATTTCATCCAGTAACAGTAATCGGGCGCCGGTACGCAAAATGCGCGCGACGGCCAACATCTGCTGTTCACCGCCCGATAATCGGGTGCCCTGGCTCCCAGCGCGCTCGAGCAGATTCGGGAAAAGCGCGTAGATCTCGTCAATACTCATACCGCCGGGCGCGAGCGTGGGCGGGAGCCGCAGGTTCTCTTCAGCCGACAGGCTCGAGAAAATACCGCGCTCTTCGGGGCAATAACCGATTCCAAGGCGGGCGATTCGGTGCGTCGGCAGATCAATCGTCTGCTGACCATGGACTTTCACGGAGCCCGACCGACGCCCAATCAGGCCCATGATCGCCCTCAGGGTGCTTGTGCGCCCGGCGCCGTTGCGACCAAGCAGCGTCACGACCTCGCCTTCATCGACGTGAAAATTCACCCCATGCAAAACATGAGACTCACCATACCAACCTTGCAGATTGGTGACTTCTAGAAAGCGGGATTGGCTCATGGGTCTTGATTTGCGCTCAGTGAGCGCCCAGCGGCTCGTTCGCAGTTGTGCCCATATAGGCCTCAATCACCGCGGGGTTTTTGGAGACCTCTTCATAAGGTCCCTCTGCCAGAGTGGCCCCGCGTTGCAGGACGGTGATCGTATCGGCAATGCTCGAGACTACGCTCATGTTGTGCTCAACCATTAGGATGGTTCTGTTTACAGAGACTTTCTTGATGAGTTGTTTGATTCGGTCAACGTCCTCGAGTCCCATCCCCTGAGTGGGCTCATCAAGCAGCATCAAAGTCGGCTCCATCGCCAGCGTTGTTGCGATTTCAAGCGCGCGCTTGCGGCCGTAACTCAACTCAACGGCGGGCAGCTGGGCCGAACTTTCAAGGTCCACCGCGGCCAGCAATTCCATCGCCTGATCGTTCAGTGGATGCAGGGTTTTTTCGGGCATCCAGAAATAAAAAGACGTCGGCAGTTTGCGTTGCAGTGCGACCCGAACATTCTCAAGCACTGAGAGATGGGGAAATACCGATGAAATCTGGAATGAGCGGATCACACCTCGGCGGGCAATGCGCGCCGAGGATTCTGCGGTGATGTCGTGCCCCTCAAACAGGATCTGACCTGAAGTCGGGGTCAGGAATTTTGTCAGCAGATTAAAACAGGTGGTTTTGCCGGCCCCGTTGGGTCCGATCAGCGCATGAATAGTGCCCCGTCGAACATTCAGATCGACCTTGTTAACCGCCACAAACCCTTTGAACTCTTTCGTGAGAGCTCGGGTTTGGAGAATAAAGTTTTCGCTCATGACGGTCGAACGCTTAGGTGTTGTATCCCGCATCGAGCTTCTGGACTTTACGCAATAGGGCAGGCCATACAAATGCGGCGCCCAGTCCGCCAGTTTGGACCTGCATGGCCTTGGCGGTTCCGGTGATGATGTCAGCATGCACGGAATTTAGTTCGCCCCCAGCTTGAGCCGAAATCTGAATCTGGCAAGCGCTCTCGAAGATATACATCCCCAGGAAAGCTTCGGCGACTGTGCTGCCCACGGTCAATAGCCCGTGATTTCGGAGGCACAAAAACCGAGCACTGCCCAGGTCAGCCTGCAGTCGTGGGATCTCGTCGGGTCGGAAGGCGACGCCTTCATAATCGTGATAGGCCAAAGAGGCGAGGACAAAGGTGCTTTGCTGCGAGATCGGTAATACCCCGCCACGTTGCGCAGCGACGGCGACGCCAGCCCGGGTATGGGTGTGCAGCACACACTGCGCGTCATCTCGAGCCGAGTGAATCGCGCTGTGGATGGTGAAGCCCGCCGGGTTAACCGGAAACGGATTGCTGCCGATTTTGTTTCCTGCTTGATCGATCCGCACGAGAGAGGATGCGGTGATTTCATCAAAAAGCAGCCCGTAGGGGTTGATCAGAAAGTGGTGCTCGGGCCCTGGAATGCGTACGCTGATGTGCGTGAACACGAGATCGCTCCAGCCGAAATGGGCAACAAGCCGGTAAGCGGCGGCCAGATCGCAGCGCAGCGCCCACTCCTCAGGGCTGACCTCGGTCTGACAGGATGGGATCTTCATGGCAGTCTCCATTGGAATCATTCTTATGAATCTGACAGATTATCTACTGCAATCGTGGGAGCGCGGTTGGGTGATCAATTTCGCGGTTGGACTCACGGTTGCAGAGGCCGTTTATTTGTTGGCAGCGTATTACCTCAGGCGTCGTGGTTTGGCCCCAGATGAGTATTTGTTGAATCTGTTCTCGGGGCTATGCCTGATGCTGGCATTGAGGGCCACTCTTGGGGCCAGTAATCCGTTCGGGCCGATCGTCTACCTTAGTCTCGCCGGAGTGTGTCACGTGGCCGATCTGGTTCGTCGCACGCGGCGAACACTGCATCGGCGGACGATTGAAGCGGGTTGATGCCGGTTGATGCCGGTTAAGGCCGGTTAATGCCGGTTGATGCGGCGCGCAGGGCTTATTGAAACTTCGGTAGCTTCAGCATATTCATCGAGACGATCACGCGCCGGTCATGATTTTCGGGGACGTGATGGCGCAGCATCCCCGGGAACAAGATCAACCAGCCCGGTTGCGGTGTGATCACAAGATGGTTATCGAACACAATCGGGGCGCAATTGGGTCCAGCCTCGAGGTAAATGACAGCTGAAAAATCGGACGGGAAATGACTGTGCAGGATGGTGTGATCTGATTCTTCGTAGATCACGCCCCAGCAATCCGTGACCACCAAATCAAGGTTCAAGTTGGCCAGATCCGTCACCAAGTGCTGTCGTGAGGCCCGCATTGCCATCTGCTTGACGGTTTCGGTTAGTGGTGCGAATTTCGGGTTGAGCTGGTGGCTTTTCCACGGGCTCATGTAAACCGA